>CAZBYL010000044.1:0-21311 GCA_964496275.1 uncultured Synergistaceae bacterium
AACAGTGAAAATCTGTTATTTTATATGTCCACTTTTAAGGGTGCAGATCAAGGCACTGCGGGGAGACGATAAGGGCGAAAATATGCGTGAATACGATAAAGGCGGAACACTGCTGGAGACAAGAAGGGCAAAACGTTGCGGGGAGACGATTGAAAGGCTAAACAGGGGCGTTCGTGAACCGTTGCCAAACGCCCCTGTTCTTCCTTCGTTCTATTTTGCTTCGTCGTTATAGATGTGTTTGTCGCCTTCGCCTGTCAGTTTGCCTGTGACGAGTCCGGCTGTGATGCCGCCCGAGACGTTGAGTGCTGTTCTGCCCATGTCTATGAGAGGTTCAATGGAGATGAGGACTCCGGCAAGGGCTATTGGGAGTCCCAGTATTGAGAGTACCATTATTGCGGCAAAGGTGGCGCCGCCGCCCACTCCTGCTATGCCGAACGATGCCAGTGCCACTACTATTATGAGTTTGAGCATGAAAGCGAAGGTGAAGGGATCTATGCCGACCGTGGGCGCTATCATTACGGCAAGCATGGCGGGATAGATTCCCGCGCAGCCGTTTTGCCCTATCGAGGTGGAGAGTGATGCGGCAAAGCCCGCGAGTCCTTCGTTAAGTCCCATGCGGTTGTGGAGTGTGTCTATTGTCATCGGCAGTGTCGCCATGCTTGAGCGTGAGGTGAAGGCGAATGTGAGTGTCGGCCACGCTTTGCGAAGGTATGTGACGGGCGAGTAGCCGAACATTCCGACTATGAAGAGGTGGACGATGAACATGAGGATTATGGCCGCGTATGACGCTCCCGCAAAGCTTGCGAGCGCAACAATGGCGCTGTAGTCCGTCTGTGCTATGGTGCGCGCTATTATGGCGCAGATTCCGTATGGTGTGAGTTCTATTACAATCCAGGTGAGTTCCATTACTACTTCGTATATTACTTTGAGTCCGGCTTGGAATTTGTCCGCGAGCACGCTGTTTTCTTTTCGCACCGCAAGCACCGCTGCTCCGAGCATTGCCGAGAAGAGGACCACCGCCAAGGTTGAGTTGGGGCCCGCTCCGGTCATGGCTTCAAAGGGATTTGTGGGGATTACGTTGAGTATTTGCTGCTGTATGCTGAGGTCTGTTGTTTCCGCGCGGGTCACTATCTTGTTTATGCCTTTTTGTTCCGCAGCTCCGACGGTGATTTCGCTTGCGTTGAGCCCAAAGACTTCCGCCGCGCCTATGCCGATTCCGGCGGATATGGCCGTTGTTATCATTAGTACGAGTATGATGAGACCGGTTGTTTTGGCAAGTCCTTTTGACGCGCTCATTCCGACTACTGCCGTGAGTATGCTGACCATGATGAGGGGTATGGATACCATGCGCAGGAGACGCACGTATCCGCTGCCGACTACGTCATACCAGCTTACGACTGCTTTTATGTCGTCGGGCGAGAGGAACTGTTTGAGCCCCCAGCCGAGCACGATGCCAATGGCAAGCGCAGTGAATACGCGCAGCGAGAAGCTTTTTTCACGGATAAACCACAAGAAGATGAGTACGATTGCAAATACGGCTATTCCAAGAAACATTATAATCCCTTCCTTATTTAAGTTTGTGAGAATTATAACATGGTAATTTACTTTGTTAAGCGGTTTTGCGAAAAATAGGTAATACGTAAATTTAATGATTTGTATGGCATTGTTTTAAAAAGTACAATGTTACAGGTTGTATGGCTAAATTTTACTTCATTACAATAGAGCGATAGCGCGGCTGTTTGGGTTTGCGGCAATCCGTGAATGGGCGGGAAGCGGTTTTTTTGCGGCTGAGTTCGGGAGGTTTTCGGCTTGAGGTTCAGTGTTTTTTCTGAGAAAATGTGTAAATTTCTGTTTAAACTACCATATATTTTAAGGTAATATATTGTAAAATCAGTATGTAATAAAAATTATTTCGGAGGTTTTTTGATGAAAAAAATTGTGTGTGCCATGCTCCTTGTCGCGGCTCTTGCCGTTCCGTCGTTTGCAAAGACAACCGCGGATGAGTACAGGAACAAAGATTATGACTTTTCTTCGATAAAGACGGTTCTTATTCTGCCTGTTATGTATGATGTTAAGATTCCCGACACAGAGGCTTTTTTTGACGAGAAGGTCTCTCAGAAGTGGAAGGCTCTGACGGATCCGTCAAAGACGAAGTTTACCTTTCTCGCAAAAACTCCGGAAGAGATTGTGAAGCGGGATAATTTTGTAAAGAGTCTGCCGGAGGGCGAGAGGCTGAGCCCGCTCAAGGCAGCCGAGAGAGCTCTTACCGTTGCCGACCAGTATGTGGATGTGATTTTGCGCGCCGCTGTGACGGAGTGCAGAATCGAGACAGTCCGCCATCCGGAGGAGATTACGTGGGAGACTCGGTGGGAGGATAAGGACGTTTGGGTTTACGACCATTGGGAGACAAGGCGTGTGGAGCGCCGTTATCAGAGGGTGAAGCCCGCTTGGGACGAGAGGATTTCCGTCGGCGGCGCAAAGGTGGAGATGCGTGACGCCAAGGATAATACGCTTATTTACGGCGTTGTGGTGAATGCGCGCACGGGCCCCGGGTTTTTTGAGAATGACTCGCCGAATTTGACTCTTCACACCTGCAATATTTTGGAAAACGCAGCAAAGCGTATTCCCGCAAAGTAGCCAAGATGTCTCTATATATAGACGCCCACGCCCATATTTACCCGCCGGAGCTTGTGAAGAATCGGGATAAGATCGCCGCGCGCGAGCGTTGGTTTGATATTCTTTCCCATTCGAGCGTCAATAAGTGGGGTACTGCGGAGGAGCTTGTGGCCGCGATGGACGAGTCGGGAGTGCGCTGCACACTTGCCACGACTTTTGCGTTTCATGACCAGGGGCTTTGCCGCGAGATGAATGATTATGTTTTGGACGCGGCGAGGCGTTTTCCCGGACGGATTCTTCCTATGGCGGTGGTTTCGCCGAACAGGCCGGGCGCCTTGGCGGAGGTGGAGCGCTGCGCTGCCGCAGGTGCGGTTGCTGTCGGAGAACTTTTTCCGGACGGGCAGAATTTGGATATTAAGGATACGATGCACACGTGGCGGCTGGTTTCGGTGTGCGCCGAGGCAAATGTTCCCATTGTTTTTCACACCGCGGAGCAGGCGGGGCACAGCTATCCCGGTAAGGGCGCGGTTGGAGCGTCGGACGCGGCGAAATTTTGTTATAATCACCCGGAAGCGAAGGTGGTTTTTGCACATTTCGGCGGAGGTCTTTGGGCTTTTGAGGCTATGCCGGAGATGAAGCTGATTTTGCAGAACGCAAGGTATGACACGGCCGCAATGCCGTGGCTTTATACGGAGCGAGTGATAGACTCGATTTTTGCAATAGGAGCGGGCGAAAAATTGCTTTTCGGCACGGATTGGCCGATTCTCACGGCACAGAGGTACGAAAAGCTGCTTGCCAAGACAAAACTCACGGAAGATGAGCGTGCGATGCTTATGTATGGGAACGCCGAGTCGTTTTTCGGTATCTAAGTAGATTGTAAATAAATATATGAGAAGCCCCCGCTTGTGACGGGGGCTTTTTTATTATGTTTTTGCAGTGTGTATATTTTTATCCGAATGTGTCTGTCTGCTTTATTCTTCGTCGGGCGCTCTGTAGATGAGGACGGAGCATGGGGCGTAGCGAACGAGCTTTGTCGCTGTGCTTCCGATTAGGATGCTTTCTATTGTGCTGTAGCTTTTGTAGCCTGCGATTATGAGGTCGCAGTTTTTTTCTTTCGCGTATTTGATTATCTCTTCCGATGCTTCTCCTGATACAAGGCATTTTTCTGCTTTGATGCCTTCGGGCGCTCCATATTTTGCATATACTGATTCCACTATTTCATCAAGTTTTTGGCTGCCGCTCATGTCTATTTTCTTCTGCTCCGCCGCGTCGTCCACTGCGGCATAGGCTCCGCAGCCCGCGTATCCCAGCAGCATGTGGGTGACCTTGGGTGCGCAGTGAAAGAATACCGCGTCCATTCCGCTTTTCTGCGCAAGCAGATATCCGTGCTCCGCAACCGCTATTCCCACCGGACTGAAGTCTACAGCTATGAGTATTGTCATTTCAAACGCCTCCTTGCAGGGTCTTTTCTTACTGTGTATATTTTCTCACTAAGTCATCTCTTTATCAAGGTAATGTATATTCATTACGCATTTTGTGCGGGGTGTGGATTTCTTTATCATAAGGTCAGTATTAGTCTACTCTTATGATCACATATTAACAGGCCTTTGTGGGTATCTGATGTGTCTTTTGCACATAAATTTTGAATACATTAGAATTACACACAATTTTTTCCACATTCTGTGGATAACTCCCTGTCCTTTTGCGTTTTTCTTGCTGTGCTGTGACTTCACACTGTGTATTTCTCCATTTATCCACGTTATCCACAGCGCATTCCGTAGGGTATGGTTACTTAGAATCAACAGTTTGTCCACAAACCAGTTATGTTTGTTATTTAGATATCCACCGTTGGTATCACAGGCTTTTTACGCCTTTTTCAGTGGAACGGATTTTATGATTTTGTCAAGTTTGCGCATTGTGACGCGGAAATTCGGCTGTGGTTATTTTTTCCCCATGTTATTGTGGATAAGTGTATATCTTTTGTGGATATACTGCGATTATACATTTTCTGCCCCTTTGTAGGCTGTTGTTTTTCCTATTTATCGAGCGGCCGCTTTGGTTTTCGATAATTCATTAAATTTTCAGATACGTTCAACTTTATCTTTCATGTTAGAATTATAGGTATGAGTCGGTTTTCTCTTTGTGTTTTTTATTTTTCTGAGGTGAGTGCATAATGTCAAAAGAACTGGATATTGTCTGGAACGAGTTTACAACCTTCTGTGTCGAGCGTATGTCAGGCGCGGACAGCGCGGTAAAGACGTACTTGGATACCTGTCTTGCGCTTTCATTGGAGGACGGAGTGCTTGTGCTTGATGTTCCCACCCCCTTCGCCCGTGAACAGATAAAGATGCGTTTTCTTCCGCAGATGAAGGAGATTTTGAAGGAGACGGGGTTTGGGTCTGATATCCGCATCGTTGTGAGTTCTGATATTAAGGCGGACGAGGGCGCGGAGGAGAGAGCAGCGGCTGCCGTCGCACCGAACAGAATTATGATAAACCGCAACGGGCTGAATCCGAATTATGTCTTTTCATCTTTCGTCGTCGGTAAGTCAAACCGTCTGCCCCATGCGGCCTGTCTTGCCGTTGCCGAGTCCCCGGGCGGAGCTTATAATCCGCTTTTTATCTGGGGGAAGGTCGGTCTCGGAAAGACTCACCTTATGCACGCCATCGGAAATCATTTGGAAGCGGCAAGAAATGATGTGAAGGTTCTTTATGTGAGCGCGGAAACTTTTACCAATGACCTTATCAAAGCCATCAGAAATAATACAAACAGCGAATTTCGCTCGCGTTATAGGGAGCTGGATGTTCTTATGATAGACGATATCCAGTTTATCGCGGGCAAGGAGCAGACTCAGGAGGAGTTTTTCCACACTTTCAACACACTTCACGGAGCAAATAAGCAGATTATCATAAGTTCCGACCGCCCTCCAAAGGATATTATGGGGGTAGAGGACAGGCTGGTGAACCGTTTTGAGTGCGGCCTTGTGACGGACGTTCAGCCGCCTGATCTTGAGACGAGGATTGCTATTCTTCAGAAAAAGACAGAGATGAAGCAGTATGTCATTCCGGAGGATATTATTATGTTTATCGCTCAGAATATTCCGAGTAATATCAGGGAGCTTGAGGGCACTCTGAACCGCGTTGTGGCTTGTTCGGAGTTTAATAAGGAGCCGATAAATATGGAGAATGTCTCTTTGTGGCTGAAGGATCTTATCCGCGATAATCACACGGGCCCCGTCAGTATCGGTATGATTCAGCAGCTCGTGGCCGAGGCTTACGGCATTTCCATTGAGGAGCTGACTTCAAAGAACAGGTCTGCCGAGCTTGCTTTGGCACGGCAGGTGGCTATGTATCTTTCGCGCAATAAGACAAACGAAAGTTTGCAGCAGATTGCATACGCGTTTAATAAGAAGGACCACACTACCGTTATTCATGCAAACAGTAAGGTTCTTGAGCTTTTAAAGTCGGACTTGCGCACAAAGACGATTGTGGATAACATTGTAAAGAAGCTGTGATTTTTGGCGGGATTTTGTGTGAATTTCTTTGTGGGCAGTATTTTGTTTGTGCTTTTCCACATTTGATTTGTGGATATTGTGGATATTTTGTGGAATGATCCGATTTTTTATCCACTGCGGAAAATAGCTCTGTAACTGCCCAAAATGCTGTTTTCCACTTATTCACGCCCCCTACGGCTACGAATACGAATTTTATATATAAGAAAGAAGTAAAAACAGGAGGTCTCCCAAATATGAAGCTTACAGTAAATAAAAAACTATTCCTCCAGAGCTGGGGACTCGCGGAGAGAAGCACTTCAAGCTCAAACACTATGAACATTCTTTCTTCGGTTCTTGTGAAGGCCTCTTTCGAAGGCGTAACTTTGCAGGCCACGGATATCAGAACGTCGATAATCTGTTCCGCCTCAGGAATCACCGTGGTTGAGCCGGGAGATGCCGTTTTCCCCATCAAGATGGTCGGAGACCTTTTCAAAAAGGCTCCGGGAGAAGAATTTTCTCTCACTGTGGACGATGGAAAGGTTGTTTTGAAGGCGGGACGAAGCAAGTATAATTTCAGCACTTATCCGGTGCGCGAGTTTCCGGTGCTGCCGAACTCATCGGATGCCCGTGTTTTTTGCAAAACAACGGCAGGTGAGCTTTCTAAGGTGATTGAGGAGGGAACTCTTTCCGCTTCCACGGGCGAGGAGTATCCGCTTTATCTCTCTTCGGCAAATTTCCAGACGGATAACGGGATTTTGAATATTGTCTCCACGGATACGAGGCGTCTTGCCATTTCCGGAACGGTTGTTTCCGATTCGACGGACGGCGCAAATACACTGCTTCCGATGAAGGGCGTTAAAGAGGTGCAGCGTATTCTCTCTTCCCTGTCGCCGGATTCGCAGATTGATATTCTTTTTGACGAAGCTCAGTTCTATTTCAAGGCAGATTCTTTGGAGTTTACGGTGCGCCGTGTTGAGTCCAGGTTCCCGCCTTATGAAAAAATTCTCCCGAAGAGCCATGCCACATGCGTTTCCGTGGACAGAGGGCTTCTTATTTCCGCTCTCGAGCGTGTGGATGTCATTGTGCGCGATTATACGAGAATGGTTGTGTTGGATATTATCGCGGGAAAGAGTCTGCTGATGCGCGGTAAGGCTCCGGACTTCGGCCAGGCTATGGAAGAGATTAACGCCGAAATAACCGGCAGCGACCTCAGAATAGCTGTAAATTCAAAGTTTTTCATGGAAGCTCTGAAGGTTATGCGCGAGCCGAGCGTTTTGCTGGCGTTTAACGGACCTTCGGGTCATATGGCTGTCCGCCGCACCGACAGCGAGGGTTTCCTCTGTCTCATAGCTCCGATAAACTTATCGGAACAGGAGCTTAAGCTGGACGATTCCGATTCGTCCCAAGAAGATGGGCTATAGGAGAGTAAGATTCAATAATTTCAGAAACCTCAAGCCCCGGGAGATGGTATGGTCCCCGGGGTTGAATTTGCTTACAGGGTCAAACGGAGCCGGTAAGACAAACATTCTTGAGGGTATGAATATAATATCTGGCTGGGGGCCACTTGAGCGCGGTACAAAAACCGCGTCGCTTCCCACTTGGAACAGCGGAGCGTCAGAGGTGCAGCTTACGGGAGAGCTTGACGATTCGGATATAATCAAGGTGAAGATTTCCGGCAGATTTATTTTAAGGCTGAACGATAAGGCGACAAGCGCGACAGACCTTCGCTGGAAGATACCGGTGCTCACCTTCCTTCCCTGTGATATGGCGATACTTGAGGATTCCGCTTCTTACAGAAGGCGGCTGCTGGATATGGTTTTGGCTCTCCTTGTTCCCCCCTATGCCGTGAGGCTTCACGATTATAGGCGCGGAATCAGGCAGAAGACCGCCATGCTGCGCAGCGGAGCGCCTTCCGATATTGTGGACAGAGCGCTTTTTCCGCTCACAGTGTGGATATGGAAGATGCGCACGGAAGCGGTTGCACTTTTGTCGGAGTGTCTTTCGGACTTGGGCGGGCTTCTTCCGAGCGGAATGGAGATTTCGTTAAAACGGGGCGGAGCCGGCCGTGACAGTGATTTTGAGAGGGATTATTTGGCGTCCCTTATGGCGAATAAGGATCGGGAGCGAGCCATGAAGGTTCCCGTCGTGGGTCCGCATCGTGATGATATGATAATAAAGTGCCGTGATAAAGCGGCGGCAGAATGTTTGAGCAGAGGATACAGGCGAAGAGCGGCAATAGCCTTGATGCTTGCCGCATCCGACGGGGTGCGCAGAAAGTTGGGCAGAGAGCCGGTTCTTCTTTTGGACGAAGTGACGGCGGAGCTTGATTCGGACGGAAGAAAACTTCTGTTCGATTCTCTGCTTGAAAGAAAAGCTCAGGTTTTCGCAGCTACGGCGGAACCGTTTACGGAAAGATTTCCCGGTGAAATTTACAGAGTTGAGGGGGGCACAGTGGTAAATATATGAGAATAGACGAATTTTATGACGTAATCGTCGTAGGCGGAGGACATGCAGGCTGCGAGGCGGCTCTTGCTTCGGCCCGTATGGGCGCAAAAACTTTGATAATAAATCTCTACCTTGACAGCACCGCTCTTATGCCGTGCAACCCATCCATAGGGGGCCCGGCGAAGGGGCATCTTGTACGCGAAATAGACGCGATGGGCGGTGAGATGGCACGCGCCGCAGACGCTGCCACACAGCACCTTCGCTGGCTGAACACTTCAAAAGGTCCTGCCGTGCGCACGCTTCGCGCACAGTGCAGCCCGAGAATATACGGCGACCACTACAGAAATGCGCTTATGTCCTGTAAAAATCTGGATCTGCATCAGGCTCAGGCGGCGGAGCTTTTGATAAAGGACGGAGCCGCTGCCGGAATAAGGATAAGGACAGGGCAAATATTTTTTGCAAAGACAGTAATTTTGGCGACAGGCACGTACCTCGCGTCAAAAATTCACATAGGACTGACATGCCAAAAATCCGGCCCGCTCGGAATGGTGGCCTCAACGGAATTTGCGAGGAGCCTTAAAAAAACGGGGCTTGAAATAGGACGGTTGCGCACCGACACGACTCCGAGAATACAGACAGACACAATAAATTGGGAAATACTCGACAGGCAGGAGAGCATTGCGGAGCCGGAAAGTTTTTCCCATTTCGGCGAAAAGCGCACCCACAGCGGCATGATATGCGGCTTAACACGGACAAATGAGAACACCCACAGGATTATGAGAGAATATTTTTCAAAATCTCCCCTCGTGCAGGGTACTCTCGAGACAGAAGGCCCCAGATATTGCCCTTCAATCGACGATAAGGTGCTGAAGTTTCCCGAAAAGGATTCCCACCCTATCTTTTTGGAACCGATAAGCCCTGAAAGCCGTGAGGTCTACATGCAGAATTTTTCGACCTCGATGTGCCTGGAAGCCCAATTTGAGACTGTCAGAAGCATAAAAGGCTGCGAAAACGCCCATATTCTGCGCCCGGGCTATGCCATAGAATATGACTTTATCCTCCCGACACAGCTTGAGCCGTGGCTTGAGACAAAATCGGTCAAAAACTTGTTCACAGCGGGTCAGATAAACGGCACTTCCGGATATGAGGAAGCGGGGGCGCAGGGAATGTTCGCCGGAATCAACGCCGCGCTTCGGGTGAGAGGCGAAGAGCCGCTGATATTGAGCCGCGACAGCTCATACCTGGGAGTCCTGATAGACGACCTCGTCACTAAGGGCACGAAAGAGCCGTACAGAATGCTCACAAGCCGCTGCGAATACAGACTTCTTCTGCGCCACGACAACGCCGACACAAGGCTGTCCGAAATAGGTCACAGAGTCGGACTTCTTCCCGATGAAAACTGGAAAATCCTCCAAAAAAGATGGAAGCAGATGGAAGAGGAAGAACTCAGGATAAGAAACAGCAAAATTTCACCGAGCGGAGAAGTCAACGAAATACTGCGGCGCGCCGGATCTTCGCCCATTACGGAAGGAATGTCCGCGTCAGACCTCCTTCGCCGTCCGGAAATAAAATGGGAGACAATAGCGGAACTGACAGGCAGCGCGATAGAGGGCGGACTCGGCGAAAGAATAGGAATATCGCTGAAATATGAGGGCTACATCGAGAGGCAGCTTAAGCAGGTTGAGAAATTCCGCAAAATGGAAATACTGAAACTTCCGGCGGATTTTGACATAGCGTCTGTGACGGGCCTGTCCGCAGAGGGGCGTCAAAAGCTGATAAAATCAGCGCCTCGCACGCTTGGTCAGGCATCGAGAATATCGGGAGTGCCGCCATCGGACATACAACTGCTCTGGGTCGCGATTGAGAGCAGAAGGCGGGACAAGAGCTGATTTTACATAAATCAGCTTGAATATCAGGCAAAAAATTAAATTCCAAAGAGGTAAAAAAACAGCATAAAACCGCTGCCTCGCATGTTTTGTGTGATTGTGCAAAATGGAAATAATGTGCCGGAACGCAGAATTGTGCAGGAAAAGGAAGAAAAATCGGAGATGGGAGGGCGTATAAAATGGTCTATCGGTATGACTCGTACAAAAAAGCGGGAGAGTTTATGGAAGAAGCTCCGGACGTCGTAAAAGCCTGTATGAAACTTGCCGACTTGGAACGAGAATGGCAGCGCGTCGCAGGACTCGCGGCGCTTGCCGAAATAACGGCGCCCTCCTCATGCTCATTTTCCGAAGATGGCTTTAAAATCACAATAAACGTCTCAGACCCGACAAAACTGATGGCGGTACAGTCAAGACGTGCGCAGCTCACCCAAAATATAAGAAAATTTTTGAGAATACACGAAGTTTTGCTTGAAATAAAGCCGGGAAAAGTGACAAGACAGAGCACGGCAAAACCTCCTCTCTCCAACTACATGCGCCGCCATGAACTTCCCCTTTCCGAATCCAAAATAGAGGAAGAGGCGCAAAAAATAATGGCGGAAAAGGGTTTTGAAAAAGAGCTGGCAGAGGCCCTCGCAAAAATAAAACTTACATCGGAAAAACTTGCGGCGCACCGAAGAAATTAGATTTTGCAAAGGCTGATAAACGGCGGGCTGAAAGCGAACCTGCCAACATAAACAGGATACACGGCATAGTATTTTTACTCACCGAGAAATTACTTTTTGCGCAGCTTAAAAAATCACTCATAAAAGCAAATTTCCTATACTTGAGACGACGTTTTAAAACAATTCATTACGCGAGAATTTAAAAGCAATCCGGCCTTTCATCAGAAACAGCCTTTCGATTCGTACATTATCGGTTTTCTCTTGACAGCAGTGATTTCGTAAAAATTGGATATTTTTTATCGAATATTGCCTTAGTAAGTCAATTTGCTGATTGCACCCGGTTTAATTCTGCTAAGATAAATAAAGCATCTGAGAATAAATTGTTTTAATTTATAAAAAAGAGACGGAGGAATTATTTATGAAAATCGGAGAAGCCATACAGAGCGGAGATTTTAAAGGCGAGAAGCATGTACCTGTTATAGAAGCACCGGCAAAGGTCAAGGCGGGAGAGAAGTTTGACGTTAAACTTTGCGTGGGAAAAGAAATAGCCCACCCGAACAAGATGGAGCACCATATATGCTGGATTCAGCTTTTCTTCAAGCCGGCCGATTCCAAGTTTGTAATAGAGCTTGCCAAGGTTGATTTCACGGCCCACGGAGCTGCAATGGATGTAACGGCATCGGGCCCCGCGTTCTCAGAACCGTTTGCGGCGGTATCGGCAAAGCTTGCGAAATCAGGCACACTTGTCGCCGTCAGCTACTGCAACGTTCACGGACTTTGGGAGTCCTCACAGGAAATAGAGGTAGAATAGCATCGGGCTCCGGGACGTTTCGGGTCTGATATTCGGCTTTGAGCCGACTTTTTCAATATTCAATTTTTGAGGGACGCTCTTAAGTGTCCCTCTTTTTTTTGCCCTGATTTGCGAAAAAAAAGCAGAAAAGTGGGTTTTTTGCCCAAACATTTTGCTCGGAATCGCAAATACACGGACTCCCTCTTACCATAAGCAATATTGTCTGATTTTTTTGCTGTTTTGAAATTGTCCTAAGGTTGAAGTTCGAAAGTTGCCGCCAATGAGGACTTTATCCCCTATTTTCTAAAAAAAGGAAACATGCTCAGATGTGCTTATCCACAATTTTTCTTCGGAAAATTATCAAAAACCTCCCGATTTTGCCGTTAAAACAGAGTTGGTCACATGTTTATACACAATATGTGGATAAACATGTTCATAATATGGTGGAAATGTGGATTTGTCCGGTGGAAAAGCCGGGGTTTGTTTTGTGAGCCTGTCTTTCCGCCGTTTTTAAAAGCTTATATTATTTTGAAGCTGCATCAAGAGGTCTGTTTTTGTAAGGAAACCGGTGTACATTTGTGAATGTGCGCGCCTGCAAGTATGGCTGTGCACGGTGTTGGTACAGGGTGAAGTTTTTCGGAATGCAGAAGGGCAAGGTTTTAATCTCAATGTTTTATCCCCTAAGCTGTCACGCATGTTATAATCCGCGTGACGAACTCTCGGGATAGTAGGGAAACCCGGAAGCAGAGGTCTTTTTTTCCGGCAAGGGGTGATTTTGTGTCGAAAGGCAGAAAACGAACCTCTAAGGGTAAAAAAAGAGGGAAACAAGACCTCACCGACCAGGTGTTCCGTCTTGTTTCCCTGGTGAAACTGATTCTGGAAGCTCTTGAGTTGGCTCTCAAGATCTCCGGAAGGAATCACTAATCCTTAAGAGGATTGTAACACAGAGCGCCCTATCGTCAAGGGCGCTCCTTTTGTATTTACGCGCCGCGTTTTGCTATAAACGCGCCCAAAACCAAGTTGTCTTCGCCTATATTTGTGAGTCCGTGCGAGCATCCCATGCGGCAGAGCAGCACGTCGCCTGCACGTACTTCTCTTTCTTCTCCGTCTTCGCGGTACAGCCCCGTGCCGGATACAATGTGATAGACCTCTTCATTGTCCGCGTGTTTGTGATATCCGATAGAGGATCTCTTTTCCAGGCTTATTATAGTGGCCATTGTAAAGGCTCCGTCTTGGTCCGGAATAATGACGGGGTATTTTACCGCATCGCCGTTGCCTGTTCCTCCGAGGTTTCTGCAGTGCTGAGGTTCTTTTGTGTTGATTAGCATAAAAACAGCCTCCCTCTATGTTTAAACGATAAGTATATTCTATTACAAAAAGCGTGATTTTTAACATAGTTTTATTCTGCTTCAAAAATATCGAGATTAAAAGAGTATATGAGTTTAGACTTTTACTGACTTATATTTGCGGAGTGAGGCTGATTTGATAATCCGCTGCTCAGTGCGGTTGAGATTTTTGTATTTGTGCGTCGGTTTTAGTGTAGAATAGGGCTATCTGACTGGGGAGGAATTGCTGCTATGGCTAAATCTAAGGTTTTTTTCACAAATATGAGGACAAATCCCGATTTGAATATTTTGGACAAACTCGAGCTTCTCATCAAGAGTGCGGGAATAGAGAGCATAGATTTTAAAAAGCAGTTTGCCGCTATAAAGCTCCATTTAGGCGAGCCGGGGAATTTGGCATACTTGCGTCCCAATTATTCGAAGGTTGTTGCGGATTTGATAAAGAAGCTGGGAGGGCGTCCCTTTCTCACTGACTGCAACACTCTTTATGTGGGGCGCAGGAAGGACGCTCTCGAGCATTTGGATGCGGCTTATGAGAATGGTTACAATCCGTTTTGCACCGGCTGTCAGGTGATTATCGCGGATGGCCTTAAGGGGACGGACGAGGTGCGTGTTCCTGTCGAGGGCGGTTTTTATGTTAAAGAGGCGAAGATAGGCCGTGCCATTATGGACGCGGATATTTTGATTTCTCTCACACATTTTAAAGGTCACGAGCAGACAGGTTTCGGCGGAACTATTAAGAATATCGGCATGGGTTCCGGTTCGCGCGCCGGTAAGATGGAGATGCACAGCGCGGGTCGTCCGAAGGTGAGTTTTAAGAAGTGCGTCGGCTGCGGACGCTGCGCCAAGGTTTGCGCTCATGATGCGATAGAGGCCGGAGGCGGCATGACAGCCGTCATTCTTACGGAGAAGTGCGTGGGGTGCGGCCGCTGTCTTGCGATGTGCCCGTTTGACGCAATCAGCCCGGAGTGGGACGAGAGCGTGGAGATACTTTGCCGCAAGATGGCGGAATACACGAAGGCAGTGCTTGACGGACGCCCCTCGTTTCATATAAGCCTCGTTGTGGATGTGTCGCCGAATTGTGACTGCCACTCAGAAAACGACGCTTCCGTAATTCCGGATATCGGGCTTTTCGCATCGTTTGACCCTGTTGCTCTGGATCAGGCTTGCGCGGATGCCGTTATGGCTGCCCCTATTATAGGCGGAACTCTTCTCACCGATGAGATAAAAAAGCATGGCGAGTGCAGTGACCATTTTCACACAATGCACCCGGACACACACTGGCAGACTACGCTTGAGCACTGTGAAGATCTCGGTCTGGGCACAAGGGATTACGAGCTTACGGAGATTTAGACTAAAGTTTTTAATCTGAATACCGCCAAACAAACGCGCGCTCTGTCTTTGAAGGCAGGGCGCGCTTGACTTGGTAAGGATAAAAAATATTTAAAGGATATCTATTTTCTGAGCTCGTATTTTATAACGAGGTACATCCATATCATGGAGTTCGGAATGGTATATTCTCCCCTGCCGCAGTGTACGAAGGCTTTGAGAGCTGTCATTCTGCTCAAGAAATTAGAGAGCTTACCCTTCTGTGTTTCGCTCAAAGTTTTTGCCAATTCCGCTTTTGAAAAAAACAGTCTGTTGTTTAAGTGCAGCAGCTCGGTCGTTTTTTTAAGCAATATCTTATAATCCGTGCTTTGCAGAGCACTGAGAACATTGGGCTCAAAGTATTTTCTGCCTATCATCTCCGCTGATGCCATAACGCCGTCATAGGCTTCTTTTGCAGTTATGGGGCTGTCGAAATCATCGTGATTCCAGTATATAGTATCTCCGATAATATGCATAATTTTCGGATAACCTGTTGCCCAACTAACCATACGTTTAAGCGCATCTTCTTCATACATCATACGGGCAGAATCAAAGGCTTTCTCATAAAAAGCGCGGCTCTCATCCTCAGAGAGACGTTTTATATCAACAACATCAAAAATTCTGTTTACAGGTTCGTGATTTGCGATAATTTCCGTACGCCTCTCATCCACGCCGCACATTATAAAAAGGAGCGGGACTTTGGCCTGCATAGAATTTCCGTCCCACAGACCTTTTAAAAAGTGGGCAAATTCAGGTACCTTTGCTATTCCGTTCAACTCATCGAAAATTAAAAAAATACCGCGGCAGCCGTTCTTGCTGACTCTTGTATAAAGCTCCTTAAGAAACATCAATATTCCGTGGTGTGTCTTAATTTCAGGCGCATCCAGAAGAAGCTGCTCAAAGTGCAGAGTGAGGTTTCCGCCAAAAAAAGATTGTGAACCTATATATTTGCCGAGCATTTCTTTAATATTCTCAAGTAAATTTTTATCATACGCACCGGAAAGAAGCGTCCCCTGCAAAATTGCCTCGGCAACGTCCTCCAAAGTTCTGCATCCGCTTAATGTGACATAAATCGGAAACAAATTTGCGTTTGTGAAAGCAGTAAAACCGAGATAGTTGGCAAGAGAGCTTTTGCCTATACCATATTCTCCGCGCAGAAAAAAAGCTACGGATTTTCCTGCCGAGACTTGTCCCATTCCCCTCTGCGTAATCTTATCTATTTCACTGCTGCGTCCGACGAACAAATTATAGGGTACAGGCTGGTCAGGATAAAAAGGGCTTTTTCGTTCCTTTATTGCTTCCATATAAGCTCCCTCCTAAACAAATCAGACTATTTTCAACAGATTCATTATAAGTCAATTCTCACTTAAATAGAGCGGACGTTTATGTGCGGTTTGTTACAGGGCTTTATACAGGATATTTGCCGCTATCAGAAGCAGGACTCCGCCGCCGAAGTATTCTGCTCTCTTGCCCACCTTTTCGCCAAGCGCCTTGCCTGCCGCCGCTCCGAAGAATGAGAGAACAAGGGTTATAATTCCAGCTGCGACTGCGAGCATCCAAGCGGACCCGCCTGTGCTGCGTATGGAAAACCCTACGGCAAGAGCGTCGAGCGAGGTGGCAAACGCCAGTATCACGACGTTTTTGAGAGTTATCGTCATACAGGAATCCTCATCCGCCCCGCAATACGCCTCCTTTATCATGTTGAAGGCGACCCATATAATAAGCCCCGCCGCAATCCACGGCGTCCAAACGTCAAAAAAGCCGCTTAAATGCTCCGCGATTTCCGCCCCTATAAGCGGCATGAAAAACTGGAAAAACCCAAAAGCCCCGCCTAAAGAGAGCGCGTCCCTCTTTCTCATGTGCTCATGGCAAATCCCGAGGCATATAGAGACGGAAAAAGCGTCCATCGCAAGGGACGCCGCTGTTGCAAGCACATTTATATTATCGGAAATGTACGTTATCATAAATTATCTGTTCCTCCGTGCAAGAAGTCTCGTGCGGTAAATATCAAAAACCAGAATGAAAAGCACCAGCACCAGCGGTCCTAAAAAAATTCCCAAAAACCCCCACGCCATAACGCCGCCGAAAAGCCCCATTATCACAAGCAAAGTCGGGATATCATCCCCCTCTTTTCCTCCGCTTATCAAAAACGGGCGCAGAAAATTGTCAACTGTTCCCACAACGGCAGTACCCCAAACGAGCAAAATTATACCGCCCCTCGTGTCGCCGGACAAAAGCAAATAAAGCCCGCCCGGAATCCACACAACGGCTGTGCCTGCCGGAAACATGCCCAAGAAAAACATCAGCATACCAAAAAAAGCCGGATTGGCAAGCCCGACAAACCACCAGCCAAGCGCGCCCAAAATCGCCTGAATCGCGACGGTGAGCAAAATTCCGAAAATGACAGAGTTGAGCAAACTTTTGGCACGTCTGAAAAAATTATCCCTCTCCGAATCGGTGAGAGGAACCACGCTCTTCACATACTCCGTTATCTTCTCTCCGTCTCTGATAAAAAAGAAAGAGACCATTAAAATGACCATAATCTCAACCAAAAAGGCCGACGCTCCCGCAATCATACTCTTTGAAAGCGCAGTTAAAAAAGTCCCCGACAACTTTGCCAAGTGGCTTACGGCGGCTCTTACGGAATCTGAATCTTTGGTGAAAGAGACGATGGAGTCACGCGCCCAGTCCGGCAGCCATGAGGGAAGCACCTCCGTTATCTCGCCCAAATGGCCGAGCTCAAGGCGCGACATAAAACTCGTAGCGGAGGAAGCAAGAACGGCCGCCTCACCGGCAAGCGAGGAGAGCACAGAAATAAGCGGCACAATTACCACAAGGGCAAGCAAAAGCATAGTCACACCGGCTGCAAGACTCGGAAACTTGCACCTGAAAAATTTATTTATGGCGCGAAAGAGCGGAAAGGTTGTAAAAGAGAGCATTGCAGACCAAACGACAGCCATCAAAATGGGGCGCGTCACCTGAAACGCGAGCAGGGCGAAGAACGAGAAAAATAATATAAATGGCAGCTTATCATTTGTATCATTTATTCTGACTTCTTCCAAAATCTTTTCAAATTTTTCCATACAAACAACCCCCGCGAATGATATAATAGGAATGGTGTAAATTATACATCAATGCTAAAGAAAGGGGTGTATCAATTGGGTGCTCCGGCAGAAAAGCTCTACCTAGAAGAGGCGCAAAATACCGATAACAATCCCAAGCTGGAAATTTTTGCCGGGAAGAATACTTCTGCGGTAAAAAAAGAAACTATAAAAGTTATAGCGGTGGGCGGCGGCGGCGGAAATGCCCTAAACCACATAATAAGCAAAGGACTCTGCGGAGTTGATCTGCTTGCGGTCAACACCGACCTCAGAAGTCTTGATATGTCCCTTTCCTCCGAAAAAATAGTCTTAGGCGAGCGAGTCACCAAAGGCCTCGGAGCCGGAGCCATGCCGGAAGTCGGCGAAATGGCGGCAAAAGAATCTCTCAACCAAATACGCCAATACCTGCAAGGCGCCGACATGGTCTACATAACCGCCGGAATGGGCGGCGGCACAGGCACGGGAGCCGCGCCTGTAATAGCTGCAGCAGCGCGTGAAATGGGGATACTCACAGTTGCCGTAGTCACAAAGCCGTTCCGATTTGAAGGAGCGCGCCGCATGAGATATGCCGAAGAGGGAATAGCCAGGCTCAAAGAACACGTTGACGCACTCATCGTAGTTCCCAACGAACGGCTCCTTTCCATATCCGAAAAACAGCTTTCCCTCGTAGAATCCTTCTCGCTCGCAGACGAAGTCCTGCGCCAGGCGGTTCAGGGAGTCACCGACCTCATCACAAAGCCCGGACTCGTAAACGTAGACTTTGCCGACCTAAGAAGCGTAATGAGAGAGGCAGGCTCTGCAATAATGGGAGTCGGCTGCGCAAAAGGCGACGACAGAGTTGAAAAAGCCCTCAAAGAAGCTATAGAAAGCCCGCTCATGGAATGTTCCATGCAGGGCGCGAAGGGCGTTCTCATGAACATCACCTGCGGAAGCGACCTCGGCATCTTCGAAGTACAGCAGGCTGCGTCATACGTCGAAAACATCATCGCGGAAGATGCCACCTTCGTATGGGGCTGCGTTGAAGACCCCGAAATGGCGGGAAGCATAGAGATAATAGTAGTCGCCACGGGCTTCACCGAAAACGGGGCGCACGAAACACATACCAAACAGGAACCGGCTCCGCGCCGCAGTGTGCCTGTTGGCAGACAGAGGACAATACCAACAATAGAAGAACAGGAACAGCCCATAGAAGAACAGAAACAGTACGTGGCAAAACACGTCAGAGATTTCGTACAGACGCTCCGTGCCGACACAGATTCACACACGCCGGAATGGCTTCTCGGCAGCGCTGAGGAAGAAAAACAGACACAGACGCAGGAAGATATCGACGGCCTTGACACCCCGACCTTCGTGCGCAGATGCAAAACTGTCAAAAAAACCATAATACAGTAACAGACTCACCCAAAACGCAGCGCACAGGCACAAAACATAAGGTTCGGCTTCCTAATTTACGGGAGCCGAACCTTTTTGCATTCAGCCTGCACCGGCTAAACCCTTGCAGCCACAGCCTTTGACAAACATTATTACCGGTGCGGGCAAAAATAATGTTAAAACCCAATGAGTGTGAGAACTACGGCGAACTGCAAACGTCACAAAAAAGGCAGAACAAACATCAGTAAAAGTCAATCGTTAAAAACACTTTTATACAACTTAAACCGCAGCATTTTGAGCCGGACAGCTCTTACCCGCCGCTTTTCAGGTGATATAATCACTCTGTTACGCTTCGATGGACGGAGCCTTACATCAGAACTAACGTAGGAGGAGTAATAATGCCAGAAAACACAGGTGCTGAGTTCGATTACGAAATATGCAGCAGCAGGATAAGGCCCATCGCCGAGGCGCTTATCGGAAAATATGAGGAGCTTCGCCACATCGACCCGGACAAAATCCTGTTTGTGGTAAATCATAAGAGCTCAGGCAGCAAAAGACAGATTGTGCTTGCCAAAACAAGCAAAATATCCCCCAAATGGAGCGAACTGCTCTACCAGCTCGGCTCATACTCATATTTCTACCTCATAGAGTTCTACGCCAAAACAACGGCCTCAATGGATGAGAGCCAAATGGTAGCACTCGTCTACCACGAACTTCGCCGCATCGGCCCCGAAGGTGAAATATTGGCCCCCGACGTACATGACTGGTGGCAGCTCATCCAAGGTCTCGGACGCAAATGGTTCTACCCTGACGTCTCATGCCCAAATCTTCTGGATGACGGCATCGACTGGAAAAAACTGATGGGCGGACTATACAGCACAAAAGACTTTGACGAAGAAAACCCGTTCTAAATTCATCCGACGGCAAACGCGGCTCTTTACCGTTGAACCGGCTGTAAATTACCGTAATCGGTTACGCCGCAAAATGAAAAGGGCATTGCAGATATCCGAATATGTGCAGCCGACACGCAGCAGAGAGTGCCGGCTGCACGCTCTGTAAGAAGCCAAAGGCGCGGTTGTGAGCAAAAATTAAGTCTTGCCCGCCCGCGAACCTCAAAGCAGAGCCGTAAAACAGCCGCAAAAAGCGATTTACAAAAAATTCGCGCAGTACTCTGTTTTTGAAAAACATCCGAAAAACATAGAAGATTTTGTAAAACTGTAACCTATATAAGTCGTTCTACTGTACACCTAAATTTGTAAAAAATTATAATAATTATAATTTGGAGGTGGTGTAATGGGCAAGAAAGGCATTTTGGCTGCAATATTTATAGGTGCGCTTCTTATTACCTGTGTCGGAATATATTCGGACTCAACACCAACGGCGGTATCCGCGGCGAGCAAAAAGGTTGACGACGACGAGTTTTTGTTTGTAAACAGATCTGACAAAAACATCGTAGGAATATACCTCTCAAGCCCCGGCGATGACAAATGGACAAAGAACATGCTGGACAAGGACGACCGCCCGCTCAAGAACGGCAAAAGCACAGACATAGACAGGCCTAACTTCTACGGTCTCTGCGACATCAAAGTCGTCTACAAAGACTCAACGGAATCCATCTGGCGCAAAGTTCCTTTAAGCGAAATCAACCAGATAACATGCAACACCGACGGACAGTGTGAGTTTGTCCGTCCCAAAGTAAAGACATCCTGATAAAAAAGCACATGACCCTCCGTCGGAGGGTCTTTTTTTTTTACCCTGACGCGCCCTAAAACCTGAGAGCGCGGCATATTTTGGGGATATGTGGACATAAAATGTGTGTAAAGAAACTGACCTTTGCTGATAAATAAACAGTAGGCGGGGCAAGGGAAGGGGCAGGGGCGTTGAACGATGGTTGAGCAATGGTTGAACAATTGTTAGGGGCAGGGGCGGCGGGGCGTTGGCAAACGGTGGCGGAACAATGGGCAAGCGGTTGGCAAACGATGGCAAGGGCGGAAAACAGTGGAAAACGATGGCGTTGATTTTGCCTCTAAAGCCTTCCCTAGGGGGAAGGTGGCGGCGGATGCTTTTCCGACGACGGATGAGGGTGCTTTTGACTTTTGGGTTTGACTTCCGGTCACACTACAAAACCAAAGTCAAGTGCACCTGCAGCTGCTTTGCCCCCTCCCCGTCTGCCCGCAATGTCCTGATCTGCACCCTTAAAAGTGGACATATAAAATAACAGATTTTCACTGTTCCT
>CAZBYL010000045.1:0-21075 GCA_964496275.1 uncultured Synergistaceae bacterium
CGGAACAGTGCTCCGTATGCAACGGAACACTGTTCTCATTGCATCGTAATATACATATGGAAGCAAAACTCTCTTTCGCCGCAAGTGCACTCTGAATAGTCACTCTATCCTCTAATGTCAACTGAGTAAATTTCTCTGCCATAATGACATCACCCCGGTACAAAGGCCAGTAGACCGGACTGCTATTGCAGTACATCATAACGCCTTGACAAAGTTATCGTGACTGCACCTCCGAGAGAAATTTGTCAAAGTTATCGCAACTGTGAGAAGATAGAGGGGGCTAAGTTACTTTGGCAATTAACCTCTGATTATCTTTTATAATTTTGTTTGTGGTATTGGCGGGGATTATCGTCTATAATCTACTGTGTGCCCCGAGTCATCGTGTTCTAAGGAGCTTTCTCTATGGCGGATGACCGATGGGTTTCTTTGGAAACGGAGAAGCCTCCCGTATCCGGAAAGGGGGAAATAAAAAGGCAAAGTTCCGCTTGCCTCCCACCGTCTGTGTATGCAGATAATCCTCCGGCATCGGGGTCAAAACCCATAATAAAGGGGGAGCGCGTATGCGTGTTCTCAAAGTTCTGATCGCAGAGGCGGATCCACTGCTTCAAAAACTTTATGCAGACCTCATCTCAGAGGAATCCGCTTTTGTAATACTAAAATCCGTGTCCACAGGAACGCAGATGTTTGAAGCTATGCGCTGTGTGGAGGCGGATCTTGTGTTGCTTGATCTGTACCTTAAAGATTTTAACGCGCTTGAAGGGCTTGACGAGCTTAGGAAAGAATTTCCGCGTACGGACTACATTGTTGCGTCTTCGGGCGAGAATCCCGACCTTGTACGCAAAGCCCTCTGCCAGGGGGTTTTTGAATACCTGATAAAACCATTTTCTTTTGAGCGGCTGCGCCTTGCCCTCAGAAACTACGCCGTGTACCACAGAAGTCTAAACGACAGGACACGTCCGTGGCAGCAGGAGGATTTGGACTCGCTCATTTCCATGAAAACACGTGATCCCTCTTGGGCGAATAACCGTGCCCTTCCCAAAGGTCTTCAGCTCAAATGTCTGAATGACGTAGAAAAGTTTCTAAAAGATAACCCCGATACATTCTCGGCGCAGGAAGTCGGTGACAGTCTCGAGATATCCCGTTCCACTGCGCGCAGGTATCTTGAATTTCTTGTGATGAGCGAGCGTGTGGTTGTTGAATATGCTTACAGAAGAGTCGGCCGTCCCGAAAAAAGATATAGAATGGCTCTTATTTAATAAACTGAAAATTATAAAATTTGATATAATAAAAGGTGGCCGCCGCTGTATTTAAGCGCGGCTATCTTGATTTGCTGGAGATGAGGGTATGAAAGAAGAAGACGTAAGAAAATATCTCTCTATGTCTGACGAAGAGCACAGGAACAATATTCGCCGCGCAGCGGAAAACTTAAAGGGCATAATAAGACCCACCGCGCTGATACGCAGTGACTATTACAGCGGGGAGTATGGCTGTGACATATACATAAAACCCGAGAACCTTCAAGTTACAGGTTCGTTTAAAATCAGAGGCGCCTATAACAAAATATCCAACCTTACCAAAGAAGAGGCCGCAAACGGCATAATAGCATCCTCGGCAGGAAATCACGCTCAGGGAGTTGCTTTTTCCGCCCAAAAGAAGGGTATAAAATCGACAATAGTTATGCCGAACGTCACACCTCTGCTTAAGGTGAATGCGACAAAGGCCTACGGTTCGGACGTCGTGATATATGGGGATGTCTACGATGATGCCTACGCAAAGGCTATGGAGCTTGCTTCGGAGAAGGGCTACACCTTTGTTCACCCCTTTGACGATTATGACGTGCTTTGCGGTCAGGGGACAATAGGGCTTGAGATACTTGAGGCTCTCGAAGATGTTGACGAAATACTTGTTCCGATAGGCGGCGGCGGTCTCATAAGCGGTATAGCGCTTGCCGTAAAAACGGTTCGCCCTGATATTAAGGTGATAGGAGTCTCTCCAGTCGGCTCTATGGCGATGAAAATATCTCTTGAAGAAAGGCACGTAACCCGCCTATCATCCGTAAAGACGAGCGCGGAGGGTGTGGCTGTCAGACAGCCCGGAGACCTTACCTTTGCTCTTGCGGGAAAATATGTGGACGAAATTATCACAATAACGGAAAAAGATATCATGGAAGCCGTTCTTGTGGTGCTGGAGAAACATAAACTCATAGCTGAAACTGCGGGAGTTGTTCCCCTTGCGGGAGTCAAAAAACGCGCAAAACCGGGCAAGAAAATAGTCTGCCTTATGAGCGGCGGCAATATTGATGTCGTGACGATATCTTCGATAATAAATCAGGGGCTCATAAGCAGGGGACGCATAATGTGTTTCAGCGTAGAACTTCCGGACAAGCCCGGTCAGCTTGTGAAGGTTGCAAAGATAGTCGCGGACAATATGGCTAACGTCATAGAGCTGCAGCACAACCAGTTCAAAGCCATAGACCGCTATTCAAACAAAGTTATGCTCGAAGTTACGGTTGAGACAAACGGCCATGAACATATAAAGCAGCTCATCGAAGCTCTCGAGGATAACAACTTTACCGTAAACAGAATATACTGATAACCAAAAAGAGCGCAGGCTGCACGTCCCCTTGCCGTGGTGTGTGCGGCCTGCGCTCTCTTGCTTTACAGAGCAAACTGCGCCGCAAGGAACGCGGCGAAAATACCTCCGAGCAAAACAGTCAGTATCCCTTTTCCGAACCAGGCAAGAATAAGAGCTGCTGCAGTCCCTACAGCGGAGCTGACCGCGTTGCCTGTCGACGTGAGCACGTCCGGAAATATCAGCGCGCCAAGCACAGCAAACGGTACGTAGTGCAAAAAAGATTCCGCAAAAGGGGGCAGTGATCTGCCTCTGAGAAAAAAAATCGGAAGTATTCTGGAAGATGCGGTGACAAGCATCATCATTAACGAGAGGACAAATATATTATTCATTGCCGGAATTTCTCCTTATGGGAAACACGACAGCTCCCAGCAGCGCCGCAATACCTGCCGTAAGCATTATCGCAAGCCCCTTGTTCAGCATGGCATTTATACAGGGAACCCACTTTATGTACGCGCTCAGCGCCATAGCAGCGGCCGCAACCACCATACCGCCCCGGTTCTTCCTCGCGGCCGGAACCAAGAGTCCTATGAACAGAGCGTATACGGCTATTCCCATACTGTCCTGCACCGCGTCCGGCAAAAATGCCGTGCCGGCCCAACCCAGTGCCGTGCCTAATGTCCACGTAAGGTGTCCCGGCAAGTTCAGCCCCATTTCAAATTCGCTTGAAAGCTTATCCTCTTTTTGCATAGCCGCGACGCTGAAGCTCTCATCCGTTAGTTCAAAGCACATCCATGCCTTCTTAGGCAGACTTGTTTCCGGCAGAAATTTCTTTGCAATTGCAAACGACATCATAACATGGCGCAGATTCAGCACCCATGTCGCCAAAATTATTTCAGGCAGCGCGGCTCCCAACATGTGAAGGTTTACCGCGACAAACTGGCTGGCTCCGGCAAAAACCACGGCGGACATGAAAAGACTCTCCCAAACGGTAAGTCCGGCTGTTTTTGCAAGTATTCCGAACGCGACCGCTGACGGTATGTAGCCAAAAGCAATGGGAGAGCCTGTTTTAACACCGTTAATAAAGCCTCGCGCAACACTCTGTTCAGGTATTTTATTTTCCACTAAAGCGCCTCCCTTTAATATAACAAGAGATGATTGTAAGAGCAGAAGGGAGCCGTGTCAAATGCTGGTGAGAGCGAATGTTTTACAGCAAAGGGCGGTTATGCCCTGTCTTGGTCGCCCCATTTCATCTTCTCAAACTGCATTAAGGTGAACCAAGCGAGCATTTTTCCCGCGTTTTTGAGTGTGGAAATATCTTTTTGAGTGAGTTTAGTATTTTTGCCGCACACATCATAGCCCAAAAACCCTTTAAATTTACAATCTTTCATTATTGCGATCTGGAGCACAAAGACAATATCCTGTTTTACGAAGCAGCTTCTTAACGGCTCTTCCAATTCGCCTGTATTTGCCATGAAGCAGCTTGAGTCGTCAAAATTTTCTTCATAATCAGGTCTGTCCGCAATGCTGATTCCATTGGCTAACATCTCTGTATTGTATGAGACATTATCTCCGCACATCTCAAACAGCTCATCGTATCCGCTGTTGTCATCTCGAAGTTTGAACACATAGGCTCTGGAGAGGTTGAAATGGCTCACCAAAAGCTCCATCGCGCACTTTATTGCATCAATTGTATTGCCGGATGTGTAAAGTAATGTAAAAATATAGCGCAGCTGATTCTCGGCGAAAGAGTCGCGAATCAGTTTTGGCGTTTTTGCCGCATCAGGCCTCGTCTGCTCCCGATCAGCCATGTCTCCCATAGAGTCGTTATATATGCTGAAGGTGTTTTTGCCCTTATCTTTGGACTTGTAAAGAGCCGTGTCCGCTTTTCTGTACATTTCGCCGAAGGTCATATCTCCGTTGCGCGATAACGCTATCCCCACGCTTGCGGATATAGAGAAGTTTGATACGCTGTTTTTATGAATTGCTTCTATTGACCTGCACAATTCAGCAGCCTTTTTTGCTGCCATATCCGCAGAAGAAATGTCCTTTACGAGCACCATAAACTCGTCCCCGCCTATTCTGCCCACGATATCGCTGCTTCTGAATATTGCAGTCAACTTCTTCGCAGCTTCAGAGAGCAGAGCGTCTCCGAAGACGTGTCCCATAGAATCGTTCGCCAGCTTAAAGTTGTCGAGGTCGATAATCATAAGAGCGTCTATTTTCTCTTCCCCGCACTCTGTACTCGAAAGGAGAGCTTGAGAAATGAGAGTTTCTGTCGTAGTTTTGTTATACAGGCCTGTGAGAGTGTCCCTCAAAGCTTTGTCCGTGAGAGCAGTCTCTTCTTCGACAGAATCGTTAATGTCCCTGATAAACCACATCGTGCGGACAGATTCATCTGCCGGGTTCATAAATATTGTGATGTGAGCCAGTGTCCAGCGATATGGGGAATCTTCCGTATCTCGTTTTCTGTATTGTATGTCCATCTCGCTTATGCCGTGCTCCAGCAGTGTCTTAATGCCGTTTTCCGTAGATACGGAGAGGTATTTTTCAGCATCATCCGGGTGTATTTTCTTTGCCTTAAATTCACACTCGTGCTCATCGTATTTTGAGCCTACAGTGTCAGGGGATGCGCTGTTTGCAATGATTATATTGTGTGTTATGTCGAACTCGCAGTGTATTTCATAAAGCTTGATAAGCGTATCTCTGAACTTTAGAGCGCGTTTGTAATTTATTTCAACGGTCTTTTGGTGGGTGATGTCATCCACCACGCCTATCACCTTAATAAGCTGTCCATCTGTGCTGTATATACCGGTGATGTGATTTTTTGTATAAAATAGCTCGCCTGTTGGCGCCGTATATGGAAACTCTTTCTCGCAGTGCGGAGATTTTTTTGATATTTCGGATACCATTTTAAAAAATGCCGGAGCCCAGCCGTTTGTTTTACTGAAATTTTTTATGGTGGGCGGAATGCCGAATCTGCTTGTCGCCCTTTCGCTGATGTATACGATATCCTCGGCAACATCATACTCGACGACATATATATTGGACTGGGAAATTGCGACGCTGTAGCGTTCTTCGCTTATCCTAAGTTCCCGTGAGGCATTCTCCATTTCGGTAATATCCATTACAGTGCAGGACATGAGGACACTTCCGTCCTCATCATGGAGTATACCGCCGCGGTTCAGCACATATATAAGTCCGCCGTCCTTAACGGACATTTTATATATTGCCTCAAAATTGCCATCGGATTCCACCCTGTCGAGAATGTATTTTTTTACTCTGCTGCGATCCTCTTCACTGATGGTATTCCAAATACTGTTTTTATACGCATGTACTACATTTTTATCGTTGTACCCGGTCAGCTCAGAAAAACCGCTGCTCGTGAAGATAAATTTTCCGTCGTTGTCCTTATTGCAAAGTATAAATCCGCCCGGGATGCTGTTTATCAGATTGTTGGTTGTATTATATGAGGAGGAGAGTGTGTTTATTGATTTTTGTTCCTTGTAGATTACATATAGAATGAGAAGTAAAAAAAGAACGCCGATGCTCATGATGAGAGAGACGGCTCCCTCTCTGACACCGCTGGTCATGGTCTTTATATAGTTTGCAGACACCAAAATGCAGACATTGGTATCCTCTACAGGTACGTGGCGAATAAAAGCAAGCTTCTCATCTCCGTCTGCTGAGAAAGAAAAAGAAATCTCTCTTTCTTCTTTGACGGCGTTTATCACATCATCAACTGTAGTATCGCTTGTAAAGGAGGCATGCTTCAACATTTCAAAAAGATTGTCATTGTAGCAGCTCAGCGTCGTATCGTCGGTATGTGTACAGAGAAGGCACTGCCCATTTCTGTTGATTAGAATGGAATTGCCCATCCCCTTAAAAATCTTCTGATCGATGATGTATTTTGCCCTGTTACCCAAAATGAGGGCTCTGAGATTTGCCGTAACGACTCCATTTTCATATATAGGGACAATAATGGCCATGTACTCCTTGTTTGCAATAGAACGGTGCAGCACTACCGTTTTTGAAGAAAATTGAACGGACATAGCAGGTTGGGGTATATCAATATTCAGTGCTGTAACAAAGGTCTTATTGGGAAATACTATAGCCATTCCCACGATATCTTTTTTGTTCGGTGTGCTCCTGATAAGTTCGAGCGCTCTCTGAGATCTCGGCCCGCCGACTTCGGATATCTGGCTTGCCGTGGCGCGCACAAAACTCACAAGGACATTAATTTCATCCTCTATATTGGATGCGTACATATCTGCAATCTCGGACATTTTGCTGTACTCTCGAGCTACTCTCTTACTCTCTACCTCATTGCTAAAATCGCGAATGAAGTATACCGCCAAAAGAGCAACAAACAACAGTCCGCAGATATAAATAAAAGCGTCGTTGATGAGTGTTTTATTATTGTGATATCTATTACTCACAAATATTCCTCACTATACATAAGGACACTGTGATTTTAGAGATATATATAACAAGAAGTACCCTCCTTCACGAAAATCAGAACGGTATCTATTATTATACAACAAATCAATAACTGCATGTGTTTTTTGTTTTGAGGAGTTAAGAATTGAGAGGAATCCGCCCACGGCACCGGTTCAGAGTTTGTCAATTTTGATTTATTGAACCCTTTCTGAACCTGTGCTTGCATGTAACAATAACGTGTGCTTCCCTTGCTTCTCAGTTTTGAGAAGTGAATTAGTTCGATGTACTGCGCATTACGATGTGTTCCACCGGCATTCCGTTTTCAAGCTCGGCTGTAACAAAACGCCCTTCGGGTGTCATCCAGTAGGGCTGACCCGAAATGTAAACCAACTTATTGCTCATTAAATCACCTCCGTTTATAAAATAGGCAGCAATCTTCTGCCAAACGATAATTATAGGACAAATATATTCTGTGTCAAGAGAGGTAACGGCGAAATTATGGCGGCAAGCTGCTTATTGGGCGTGCGCCGCGAGACCCTTGCAAAAAATAAGGCGGCTCTTTATAATATGAGACTGAATCTCAATTTTATATCGGAGCTGGTAACATGTGCACAAAAGGTTATGCTACGGAGCCGCGCAAGCTGATTTTGGAATATATAAAAAAAGCGGGCGGCAAACACTTTACCGCAGACGACGTCCTGTTTTCGCTAAAAAAAGATGAAATCCGCATCGGAAAAGCAACAATATACAGATATTTTGAAAAATTGACGGAGCAGGGCGTTTTGCGTAAGTATGCCCCTGTAGACGGACTCAGCGCGTGCTATGAATATGTGGGCGAGTCCTCGGACTGCCGCAACCACTATCACATGAAATGTGATGTATGCGGAAACCTTTTTCACCTTGAGTGTCATTTTCTTGACGAAATATCGGAGCACATAGACGCAAGTCATGATTTTAAGATAAACAAATTTAAGACAGTTTTTTACGGCACATGCGCGGATTGCCGCGCAAAAGCAAAAGGCGGCTCTAGTGATGAATAGGAAGATTCTGGCTGCCGTCCTGCTGCTGTGCGTCGCGGCCGCTGTCATGTATGCCGTTTCCGCAAAAGAAAAATCCGCCCGCGTCGATACCGGCGGAAAAGTATCCGTTGTAGCAACACTTTTCCCCCAATACGATTTCGCAAGAGAAATTGCAGGAGCTCATGCGGACGTCTCCCTGCTTCTGCCTCCGGGGACGGAAGGACACACTTATGAACCGACTCCTTCCGACATTGTAAAAATAGACGGGGCGGACATCTTTCTCTACACGGGCAAGTTTATGGAGCCGTGGGCTGATAGGCTGTTATCCTCGAAGGGCAAAAGCAAATCCGCTGCAGTTGACGTATCCTCCGGCATAGAACTATCCTCCATTGACGATGACCACGACCACGACCACGACGGGCACGGCCAGGAGGGGCACTCTCACCCATTCGACCCCCATATATGGACGGATCCCCTGAACGCGGCTGTGATGGCTGATAATATACTTGCGGCTCTCTGTTCCGCAGACCCAACGCATAAGGAATATTATGAAAAAAATGCGGCGGAGCTTAAGAAAAAACTTTTCGCTCTGGATGCGGATTTCAAATCGATTGTTTCAGACGGCGCGCGCCGTGAAATTATCTTTGGCGGAAGCAATGCTTTTCACTACTTTGCCAAGAGATACGGAATTAAAATCCGCGCCGCTCACGACACCTGTTCGGCGGAGGCCGACCCAAGCGCAAAACGTGTGTCCGAACTCATCTCGGCAATACGCACAGAACACATTCCAGTCATTTTCTACGAAGAGCTCACCATACCTAAAGTCGCCCGGCTCATGAGCAAAGAGAGCGGAGCCGCAGTGCGGCCATTTCACTCCTGCCACAACGTAAGCCGCAGCGGCATCGAAAGCGGAGCCACATACATCTCTCTGATGAAAGAGAACGCGGAGAGCCTGAAAGAGGCGCTCAAATGAGCGTGCTCAAAGTATCCTCCGTTTCCGTCGCATTTGAAGGCAGCACTGTGCTCTCGGACGTATCTTTTGATGCGGAGCGCGGGGACTTTATAGCTGTTGTGGGTGAGAACGGCTCCGGCAAGAGCACCCTTGTCAGAACAATACTCGGCTTGACGCCGCTTCTTAGCGGAGAGGTTTCACTGTGCGGAGTCTTGCGAAGCGAGATAGGATACCTTCCGCAGCAGACCCAGGCCCAGAAAGATTTTCCCGCAAGCGTATATGAGGTCGTAATGTCCGGCTGTCTCTCATCTTTGGGATATCGCCCCTTCTACTCCAAAAAAGAGAGAGCCTGCGCCGTTAAAAATATGGAACGGCTCTGTATCTCGGAAATAAAAAACCGCTCCTACAGAGACCTTTCGGGCGGACAGCAGCAGAGGGTTCTCCTTGCCCGCGCACTCTGCGCCGCAAAGAAACTGCTCGTCCTGGACGAACCGGCGGCAGGGCTTGACCCGCTCATAAGCGCGGACTTTGCATCTCTCCTCTCGGAGGTCAACAGGAGAGAGAACATGACAGTGCTCGTTGTCTCGCACGACATAAAATTCGCACTTGAAAACGCAAATAAAATTCTTCACCTGGCACACGGTTCATACTTCTTCGGAACGCCGGACGAGTATGCGGACTCGGAACTCGGAAGGCGGTTTATGGACTATGGCGGATATACTCGCTGAAATATTCTCGTACGACTTCATACTGCGCGCAGTAGCTGTAGGTACGATGGTATCGCTCTGCGCGGCGCTGCTCGGAGTCAGCCTTGTGCTGAAACGCTACTCCATGATAGGAGACGGACTTGGACACGTGGGCTTCGGTTCTCTCTGCATAGCCATGTCGCTCAACACAGCCCCGCTTGCCCTCGCCGTGCCCGTAATGATAGCCGCCGCCTCAGCTCTGCTCAAAATAAGCGAAAGCAGCCGCATCAAGGGAGACGCCGCAATAGCCGTCATATCAAGCTCCGCGCTGGCTGCCGGGATAATCGCCGCATCACTCTCGGGCGGTCTGAGCGTGGACGTATACAACTACATGTTCGGAAGCATACTTGCCATGAACGAGTATGACGTTCTGCTGAGTATATCCATGTCCGCCTCGGTGCTCGTGCTCTTCATATTTTTCTACAACAGAGTATTCGCCGTAACATTTGACGAAAACTTTGCCAAAGCCTCCGGAATCAACGTATCACTTTACAACACCCTAATAGCAGTCCTTACGGCAGTCACCATAGTCGTCGGAATGAGAATAATGGGCACAATGCTGATTTCAAGCCTCGTTGTATTTCCTGCTCTAACCTCAATGAGATGCTGCCGCAGCTTCAAAAGCGTGGTAACATGCTCCGGCATAGTCTCCGTACTCTGCTTTTTCATAGGCATAATTATCTCCTACACCGCCGCAATCCCAGCAGGCGCAAGCATAATAGCAGTAAATCTCGCAGCTTTTATTATATTTTTCTGTGTTGAAACGTTAAGAAGCTAAGAACTGTTAGTAAAAATATGTGATGAAGAACTATATTTTTAACTTAGCTTAACTTTTGTGCTTGCTGCTGTTTTATGCTGACTTTGATAGACCTGCTGCTACAAACTTATTTGCCTCTCATGCTTCCTTTTGCTGTACCATTTGGAGAACACTCCGTGCCGTGTTTTCGTTTGTGTTTTTTGGGTAAGGTTATCCTGTGCCGCCTCGTGCAGTTTCTTAAATGGTATAGAATATAGCGGTGTCTGTCAGTTTATTTTTTTAGCGGGAGAGAGTTTTATGAATTTTGATAATAAGGGTTTTGTCTATTTTATGGTGCTGGTTGTGACGGCTATTTGGAGCGTTACTTTTGTTTCCACTAAGGAGCTTCTTGCCGTGCTTTCTCCTACGGAGATTCTTGTTTACAGGTATGTAATAGCGTATGCTGCCTTTTGTCTGATTAGCCCGAGCCCCATTGTGCCGAAGAATTTGAAGGACGAGGGGATTTTTGCGCTTTGCGGGGTTTTGGGGGTCTCTTTGTATTTTTTGCTTGAGAATTTCGCCCTTTATTATAGTACCGCGTCCAATGTCTCTCTTATTGTGTCTACGGCTCCTATGCTTACTGGGATTGTCGCTCATTTTTTTACCGATGATGAGAAGATGACTCGCGGATTTTTGTGGGGCTGTGTTTTCGGGTTGGGCGGAGTTTTTTTGATTATTTTCAACGGCCATTTTATTCTCCATTTGAATCCGCTGGGAGATGCGTTCGCGATTCTCGGCGCTCTCTCTTTTGCCGTTTATTCTATTTTGATAAGAAATATCAATAAGGGGTATTCTCCTGTTGAGATAACGCGCAAGACTTTTTTCTATGCTCTTCTCTCTCTCGTTCCGCTGCTGTTTACTCCCGCTTTTAATTGGAAGCCTCATGTGCTTATGAATACTACAGTTATTTTTCATTTAACTTTTCTCGGAATATTTGCATCGGCTCTCTGTTTTATCGTGTGGAATAGGGTGATATGGGCTCTCGGAGCGGTTAAGGCGAACAATCTTATTTATCTGACTCCGCCGGGGACTATGATTGCCGCCGCTTTGCTGATAGATGAGCGGATTACCGTTTTTGCGGTTGCGGGCTGTCTGTTGATATTGGTCGGAGTTTTTGCCGCTCAATTTGAGAAGTCGAGCAGCAGGAGTTAGACTGTTGTGTGTTGTACGAGAGCGTAAGCAGCCGTTACGTTATGTCTTTTACGATGGGTATTCGGCTTTGTATTGAGTATTGTATGGAGATAGGAGTTTGTTGATTTATGGATAATTCTGTTTTTGATTCGATACGAGTTGTCAATGCTTCGGAGAATAATTTAAAGAGTGTTTCTTTGTCGATTCCAAAGAAAAAGATAACAATATTTACGGGGGTGTCCGGTTCGGGGAAGTCCTCTCTCTGTTTGGATACGATTGCCGCGTCAGCCTGCCGTGAGCTTAATGAGACGTTTCCGAGTTTTGTGCAGCAGTATTTGCCTAAGTATGGACGCCCTCATGTCGAGAGGATAGAGAATTTGCCTGTCGCCATAATGATAGACCGCAGGAAGCCCGCCTCAAATATTCGTTCTACAGTGGGGACTTACACTGATATTTACGCGCTTTTGCGTCTGCTTTTTTCGCGGGTGGGAACGCCTTTTGTGGGGTATTCTGATTCTTTTTCTTTTAACCACCCTTCTGGTAAGTGCCCGCGCTGCGACGGGCTTGGGTTTGTTAAGGAGTTGGATATTCATAAGCTGGTTGATTTCGGCAAGTGTCTGAACGACGAGGGGGTTATCAATTTTCCTGCGTTTACGACGGGGGCGTGGCGTTGGAAGCGTTATGCCTACAGCGGGCTTTTTGATTTGGATAAGAGGATATGCGACTATTCCGAGCAGGAGCTTGAGCTTTTTCTTTATTCGCCGCAGGTGAAGCTGAAGAATCCGCCTGCAAATTGGCCAAAGTCCGCGAAGTATGAGGGGATTTATCCCCGTATGTACAGGAGCATTATCACTACGAAGGAGGGGAAGCGGCATCAGGCTTTGTTGGATAAGATGGTTTCCACCTTTGAATGTCCCGAGTGTCACGGTTCCCGTGTGAATGATAGGGTGCGGAGCTGCCTTATTAACGGGCGTAATATCGCGGATGTTACCGCAATGTCTGTGCCGGAGGCGGCCGCTTTTGCCGCAGGGATAGAGAGCCCGCTTGCCTGCGATATTAAGCGGGAGCTTTTGCGAAGGCTGAATGCTCTCGAGGAGATCGGGCTGGGGTATCTTTCTTTGGGGCGTGGAACATCGACTCTTTCGGGCGGCGAGGCCCAGAGGATTAAGATAGCAAAGTATATTAACTCTCCGCTGTCGGATTTGGCTTATGTTTTGGACGAGCCCAGTGTGGGGCTTCATTCAAAGGATATAGAGCTGCTAAGCAAGTCTCTTTTGCGGCTGCGTGATATGGGAAATACCTTGATGATAGTCGAGCATCATAGGGAAGTTATAAAGCTTGCCGACCATGTCGTGGATATGGGGCCCGGCGCCGGGGATTCCGGCGGGCGTATAGTGTTTGAGGGCAGCTATGAGGAGCTATGCTCTTCCGACACTGTTACCGGGCGTATGCTTAATGAGAGCTCGGATTTTAAGCGCGAACTGCGGGAACCGGCCGGTTGGTTCACTATAAAGGATACGAATTTGCATAACCTAAAGAATGTGACGGTGAGTCTGCCTATGGGAGTGCTCTCTGTTATAGCGGGAGTGGCGGGTTCCGGTAAGAGTTCGCTTATGGAATCTTTCCGAAAATGCTATCACGATGAAATCGTCTATATTGGTCAGAAGGATATCGGTATCAATATGCGTTCGACGGCGTTGACTTATCTTGACATTTCTGATGATGTTCGTGCTATTTTTGCGGCGGAGGCCGGTGTGCCGAAATCTTATTTCAGTTTTAATTCAAAGGGAGGCTGTCCCGCCTGTAAGGGCAGCGGCGTGATTGTTTCGGATATGGCTTATATGGAGTCAATCGAGACTGTTTGCGATGTGTGCGGCGGAAGGCGTTATTCTTCGGATGTTTTATGTTATAAGTATCGGGGGAAGAGTATCGCCGATGTTGTTGAGATGAGTGTTGACGATGCTATGGATTTTTTCCGGGGCGAGAAGTTTACGAAACAGTTGGATTCTCTGAGGCGTACCGGACTTGGGTATCTTCGTCTGAATCAGTCTATGAGTACTTTGTCAGGCGGAGAGCTGCAGAGGGTGAAGCTGGCGTCTCAGCTCTATAGGAGGGGGAGCGTTTTTATTATCGACGAACCGACCGACGGGCTGCATCTTAGGGATATTCGGACGCTTATGAAATTGTTTAATGAGATGACCGATGCGGGGAATACTCTTTTTCTTGTGGAGCACAGCCTTGATGTGATGAAGGAAGCGGATTGGATAACGGAGCTCGGCGCGGGCGGCGGTATGTCGGGAGGCGAACTTCTTTTTTCCGGCAGACCGAAGGATATGCTTCTTTCCGACCGCTCTGTAACGGCCCCATATCTTGCGGCAAGTCTGCCGCGATAGAATTTCGGAGGTATTTTTATGATTTTGGATTTCACGCCGGACGCGCTTATTTTTGATATAGACGGGGTTCTGCTTAATGTTGAGAAGTCTTTTCCCGAGGTGATACGGACAGCCGTAAGGGAGTGTTGGAGCTCTCTGTGCGGCGGAGTTTATGATTTCGGCGGATACAGCGCGGAGCATGAGAGGATATTAAAGAGGCACGGAGCTTTTAACGACGATTATGATATTGCATGGGTGCTTCTTTCAATGGCGGCAGCAGGCGGAAAATCAAAGTTGTCCGAGGCTTTTCCTTCGCCGCATAGACTCTCTTTCGAGCTTGAATCCTGCCGCGGCAATGTGCCCGAGTGGTGCGTGTCCAGATACGGCAGTTTCGTTTCCCGTTCCTGCGTCAGGGAATATTGCCGCAGTCTCTATTTCGGAACCTCTTCCCGCAAGGGGCTGCACCTCCTTGAGTATCCGATGCTTACAAGCAGATGGCATGAGCTTCCGCTTCCGGTCGGGATATATACGGGGCGTGACCTTCCTGAGTGGAATTTGGCTAAGGCGGCGCTCGGATGGGAAGATTTTCCTGATGATTTGATAATTCACCTTGATATGGGAATCACAAAACCTTCGCCTTTGGGGCTTGAGATGTTGTGTGAGCGTCTTGGTGTGAGTTCGCCGCTCTTTTTCGGTGATACGGGAGCGGATATGAAAACGCAAATCGCTTTCGGCAGAGGGGGCTTTGCAGCGATAGGCGGCCTGCTTCCCGAAGCCAAGTACATTTTCAAAACCCCTGACGAAGCTTTAAAAACTTTGTTCGCATACGAAAAGAATTAGCGCGTATGTGATGCGTTATCAGCAGGCAGAATGTTCTCTTGCTGCTTGCCGTGGTGAGGATAAAAAAGATGCCGCCCGTAAGGGCGGCATCTTTGGTTATTCTGTCTGTAACTTATTTCGCAAATGCCTTTTTGATCTTTTCGACTGCGTCATCTATCTGCTCGTAGGTGATTACGATGGGAGGTGCGAAGCGGATTGTGCGTTCGTGTGTTTCTTTGGCGAGAACGCCTGCCGCTATGCACTTCTTGACGTATGCCGCTGCGGGAACCTTAAATTCTACTCCGATGAGGAGTCCCTTGCCGCGGACTTCGATGATGTCGTCGTTGTCGATTTCACGGAGTTTCTTCATGAAGTATTCGCCTTTTTCTTCGGCGAGCTTCGGATAGTTGTCTCTCACGAGTATTTCCATTGCTTTTATTGCTACGGCGCAGCCCAGCGGGTTTCCGCCGAAGGTTGATCCGTGTGTGCCGGGCGTGTAGAGTCCGAGGATATCTTTGTTTGCCGCTATTGCGGATACAGGCATGATGCCGCCGCCGAGTGCCTTACCCATGATGAAGATGTCGGGAACGACGTTTTCGAAGTTGCATGCGAACATTCTTCCCGTGCGTGCAAAGCCTGTCTGGACTTCGTCAGCCATGAAGAGAACGTTGTTCTTTGTGCAGATTTCGCGAACCTTTGTGAGGTATCCTGCGGGGGGAACGATGATTCCGGCTTCGCCCTGGATGGGTTCTGCGAGGAATGCTACTGTATTGGGTGTGATTGCTGCTTCAAGAGCCGCTGCGTCTCCGTAAGGGATAATTTTGAATCCGGGGCAGTAGGGGCCGTAGTTTATTCTTGCATCCGGGTCTGTTGAGAAGCTGATTATAGCGATTGTGCGGCCGTGGAAGTTATTTTCGCAGACGATGATTTCCTGTTTGCCGTTTTCTACGCCTTTAACTTCGACGCCCCAGCGGCGCGCTGTTTTAAGAGCTGTTTCGACTGCTTCCGCTCCTGTGTTCATCGGGAGAACCATTTCTTTTCCCGTGAGCTTGCAGAGGCTTTCAAAGAAGTCGCAGAGAACCGCATTGTGGAACGCTCTTGAGGTGAGAGTTACTCTGTCGAGCTGGGCTTTTGCTGCCGCTACGATTTCAGGGTGAAGGTGACCAAAGTTATGGGCAGAATATGCGGAAAGCATGTCATAATATTCGCGGCCCTCCGGGTCAGTTACCACTACGCCGTGCGCATCGACGATGACTACGTCCTTCGGGTGATAGTTGTGCGCTCCGAGTTCGTTGGTCTTGTCGATGATTTGCTGTGTTGAAAGCATGTGATCCTCTCCTTCGCTGTTTTTATTAAAATGAACCAACCCATTGGATTTGTTCATTTTTAATTTCTTCGTGCTTAAATAATATCACTCTTCTGTCCAATTGTGAATAGACTGAATCGTTGAATTTTGTATTTATGTGAAAATTGTTTCTGTATTCTAAAAATTTTTTTGATATTTAGTTAACCTGTATAATATAAAAGTTTATTTATATTGCCGTTTAACAGGCAAGATTTGCGTGGCTTGAGCTATTTTTCAAACTTAAAAACTAATTTTGTTTATTTATTTTGTGTTATGGCAGACAGGGGATGGTTTTAAAATACGTATATTTACTTAGGCAAATATTTGTTTTTCGTTATCACTATTTTCGTCTTACTTTCGTTTTTTGTTTTTACGGAACACAAGAGGTGCGAAGCTTGTCTGCCCCGCACCTCTTGTTCTATATTTTACAGCACAATATTTATGCTACGGGCACGATCCAGCCGAATTTGTCTTTCGCGGTGCCCCACTGTATTCCTGTGAGCTCGTCATAGAGTCTCTTTGCAAGCGGACCTGTTTTGAAATCGTTGATGATGAACTTTTCGTCTCCGTAAGCGAGTTCGCCTATCGGGGAGAGAACAGCCGCAGTGCCGCAGCACCAGCACTCTTCAAGCTTGCCGGCTTTCAGCGCTTCTTTGAGCTCATCGACGCTGATCTGGCGTTCCTCAACGGGAATGTCCCATGATTTCAGTATCTCTATAAGAGACTTTCTTGTGATGCCTGCGAGGACGGAGCCGCTCAGCTCCGGTGTGACGACTTTGCCGTCTATTTTGAACATGACGTTCATTCCGCCGCCCTCTTCTATATATCTCTTCTCGATTGCGTCAAGCCAGAGCACCTGCGCATAGCCCTTTGAAGCTGCTTTTTCGCCCGCTCTGAGAGAGCCCGCGTAGTTTCCGCCGCACTTTGCGAATCCGGTGCCGCCTCTTACCGCTCTTACGTCGTCCTGCTCGATGAGCATTTTGACGGGGTTCACGCCCTCTTTGAAGTATGAGCCGACCGGGCTGAGTATTATCGCAAAGATGCAGTGTTCAGGAGTGTGGATTCCCATAACTTCATCGGAAGCGAACATAAAGGGGCGGATGTATAGCGACGTGAACGGCTCGCTCGGGACCCAGTCCTGTTCGATGGTGACAAGCTCTTTCAGCGCTTCCATGAAGAGTTCTTCATCAAGCTGGGGCAGGCACATACGTTCGGCTGAGATGTTCATTCTCTTGATGTTCTCCATTGGGCGGAAGAGCTGTATTTTGCCTTCTGCCGTGCGGTATGCCTTCATTCCTTCAAAAATTTCGGGGGCGTAGTGGAGCACGACGGAGGCGGGTGAGATGCTGAACGGCGCGAACGGAACTATGCGCGGGTCATACCAGCCTTTAGCTCTGTCATAGTCCATGAGGAACATGTGGTCTGTAAAAATTTTGCCGAAGCCGAGATTTTTCATATCACCTTTAGGCTTGAGATTCTTGCTGAGTGCAACTTTGATTTTTTCCATAGGAACACACCTCTTCTGTATTTTGTCTATACCCGATTCTTCTCTGCAGAACGCTCTAATGCAGTTGCGGATTAATTTCTCATTATATATTATCTCCACTCTATACGCTATACCAAAACAATCAATTGTTTTTAACAAAAAATAAATAAACAGCACCTTTATTTATTGCAGATGTCGCAGAATCAGCCTATACTCTATAATGAAAGAAGTAAATGACAAAATATAAAGAGGACTTTTTTACATGATAGGGAGTGGTTCGTATGGTTAGTGTTCCTTCACACATTTTTCGTGAGTATGATATAAGGGGAATAGCGGACAGCGAGCTCACAGACGAGGTTGTCACTCTGATAGGGCAGGCCTACGGTACGTGGCTTGCCGCAAGGGGCGTCAAGTGCGCTGCGCTCGGCGGTGATGCGCGTCTTTCCACAAAGCGTATAAGAACGGCTGCCGCAGACGGAATGATGAAAGCCGGAATCAATGTCACAGACATAGGGCTCTCTTCCACTCCGACGTTTTACTGGAGTTTGTACCGTTTTGACGCTGGCGGCGGGATAATGGTAACAGGCAGCCACAACCCAAAGGAGTTTAACGGTCTGAAAGTCGCGTACGATAAGAGCACTCTTTGGGGCGACGATATTATGGAGATTTACAGGATAATAGAAGAGGGACGGATAATCACAGCGGATGTCCCGGGAGTCCTTTCGTTTGCCGATATCAATTCGGAGTACACGGAGATGCTGATATCCAAGATAACTTTGGGCAAAAGGCGTCCGAAAGTCGTCTGCGATTCGGGAAACGGAACCGGCGGACTCTACGCGCCTGCTTTTCTGCGCGGTATCGGATGCGATGTTACGGAGCTGTACAGTAATCCCGACGGCACTTTTCCGAATCATCACCCCGACCCCACAAAGAGGGAGAATCTGCCTAAGCTTATAGAGACCGTAATTCGCGAAGGCGCGGATTTCGGAGTCGGCTTTGACGGAGATTCGGATAGAATCGGCGTCGTAGACGACAAAGGGGAAGTTATTTGGGGAGACAGGCTTATGGCGCTTTACTGGCGTGAGATACTGCCTAAGCATAAGGGCGCTGTTGCGATATGCGAGGTTAAGAGCTCCATGGCTTTGCCGGAAGAGGTTGAAAAGCTCGGCGGGCGTCCCATTTGGTGGAACTCGGGACATTCACTTGTTAAGGCGAAGATGCGTGAAGAACACGCTCTCTTCTCGGGCGAAGTGTCGGGGCACATGTTCTTTGCCGACGAATTTTTCGGTTTTGACGACGCTTTTTATGCTGCGGGAAGGCTGTGCCGCATTATTTCAAACACGGATAAGTCTCTGTCCGAGATGATGAAAGAGATACCTCTCTATCCTTCTACGACAGAAACAAGGTATGACTGCCCCGACGACCTGAAATTCAAGGTCGTGGAGAGGGCGAAGGAGACAGCTCTTAAAGAGGGACTGCGTGCAATCACCGTTGATGGTATAAGAATAATATACGACAATGGGTGGGGACTGGTCAGAGTCTCAAACACTCAGCCGACGCTTGTGGCAAGGTGTGAGGGGCGTACAAAAGAGGCTCTGGACGAAATATGCGCGGATATGAAACGCAGACTCACAGATGCGGGAAGTCCCGATTTTGAGTGGGGATACTAGCAGGCAATAGCGGCCATATTACCGCCGTTTGACAATTACAACAACACTATTGTACAGGGAGGATCCACAATGCAATGTTCATGTTCAAAAGAAATTGAAGAGATGGTATGTGTTGCCAACGGAGCGAAACATGGTCCGGCGCCCATTCCCGAAGAGGGACGCTGGGTGGAGGCAAAGCAGATAGGCGACATTTCCGCCTTTACCCACGGTGTGGGACGGTGCGCGCCGCAGCAGGGCGCGTGCAAGCTGACGCTCAATGTCAAGGAAGGAATCATACAGGAGGCTCTTGTTGAAGTCATCGGCTGTTCCGGCATGACTCACTCGGCTGCGATGGCGGCGGAAATCCTTCCCGGCAAGACCCTTCTTGAAGCTCTGAATACAGACCTTGTCTGCGATGCGATAAACACGGCTATGAGAGAACTCTTCCTGCAGATTGCGTACGGCAGAAGCCAGAGCGCATTCTCGGAGAACGGACTTCCCGTGGGAGCGGGACTTGAAGATCTCGGCAAGGGACTTCGTTCACAGATCGGCACGATGTACGGTTCTCTCCCCAAGGGTCCCCGTTACCTGGAAATGGCGGAAGGCTACATAATGGAGCTCGGCCTTGACGAAAACGGCGAGATAATAGGCTACAAGTACGTGCAGCTCGGAAAGATGATGGAAGCTATACGCAATTGTGTAGACCCGAAAGAAGCTCTTGAGAAAAACACCGGCACATACGGAAGATTTGCGGAAGCGGTAAAGTATATAGATCCGCGCAAACAGTAAGGAGGGGACATCATGGTCACATTTGAAGGTAAAGAACGCAGAATGGGTCAGATAGAGCCCTTTCTTAAAGAAAACGGTTTCGGCTGTTTGGAAGAAGCTCGCGAGCTCTGTCTCTCAAAGGGTATAGACGTTGAGGCAATAGTAAAGGGTGTTCAGACCATAGCATTTGAAAATGCCGTGTGGGCGTACACGCTCGGCGCGGCTCTTGCGATAAAGTCCGGAGTCAAGACAGCGGCGGAAGCGGCGGAGAAGATAGGAGTGGGACTTCAGACCTTCTGCATCCCAGGTTCTGTCGCAGACCAGCGCAAAGTCGGGCTCGGACATGGCAACCTTGCCGCGATGCTGCTTCGCGAAGAGACTCAGTGCTTCTGCTTCCTTGCAGGTCATGAATCATTCGCGGCGGCGGAAGGAGCCATAGGAATCGCGCGCACGGCCAATAAGGTGCGCAAAACACAGCTCAGAGTCATATTGAACGGACTCGGCAAAGACGCGGCATACATTATTTCGCGCATCAACGGCTTCACCTTTGTCGAAACAAAATATGACTACTACACCGGTGAGCTTCATATAACAGAGGAACGCGCCTTCTCCGACGGAGAAAAGGCGAAGGTTCGCTGCTACGGCTCAGACGATGTCAACGAGGGCGTTGCGATAATGGTGAAGGAGGGCGTTGACGTCTCCATCACGGGAAACTCGACAAACCCGACTCGTTTCCAGCACCCCGTTGCGGGTACATACAAGAAGTGGGCGCAGGAGCACGGGCGCAAATACTTCTCTGTCGCATCAGGCGGCGGCACGGGACGCACTCTGCACCCCGACAACATGGCCGCAGGCCCGGCAAGCTACGGAATGACGGATACAATGGGAAGAATGCACAGCGACGCGCAGTTCGCGGGCTCTTCCTCAGTTCCCGCTCACGTCGAAATGATGGGACTCATCGGAATGGGCAACAACCCCATG
>CAZBYL010000046.1:0-18836 GCA_964496275.1 uncultured Synergistaceae bacterium
TAAATCTCTTTTTCTTGTTAGATTTTTTACTACTTCTTCCTCTAAGTTTAAAATTTACACATAAACAAAAAGCGGGCGCAAGCCCGCTTTTTTTGTTTCTTAAAATATACGGCACGCTGCATTAACGCAGGAGCAAGGTGCATCAGAAAAGTTTTTTTCCTTTGACAAACTTGCCTATTACAGCGCTGTTGTCCGAAAGGTATACGGTTCTTTCAAGCCGTTCTTCTATTGTGAGGTTGAGCGTAGTTCTCATATTTTGTTCATCTATCACAACCGCGTCAAACTCATAGCCCTCTTCAAAACTTCCCACTTTGCCGAAGAAAGCGCCGCCGCCTATTGTCCCCATATAAAACGCTTCCTGTATTGTGAGAGGCGCGAGCTCTTGATCTTTCAGCCTCCAACGGAGCTTGGACGCTTGAATCGCATCAACCATCGCCCTCATTATCGACAGGGATGAGCCTCCCGCGACATCGCTGCCCAGCCCGATGTTCATGCCCATATCCAGATAGCGGCGTACAGGCGCAGCGCCGGACGACAGATTCGTGTTGGATTGAGGGCAGTGCGCGATATAGACTCCCCGCTCCTTCATCAGAGCTGTCTCCTCGGGGGAGGATAGCACGCAGTGAGCCATAATTGTTTTTGTGTATTCTCCGAAAAGCCCGTACTTGTCGTACACATCGCCGTAAAATTTTGATTCCGGATGCAGTGACTTCACCCAGCGGCATTCGCCCTCATTTTCGGATAGGTGCGACTGAACCGGTATATTGTACTCGCGGCTTATATTTCCGAGCGATGCCATAAGCTCATCAGTGCAGGAGGGGACGAAGCGCGGTGTGATTATGGGCTTTACGTTTTCAAACTTCGCCGCAGTGTTCCTAATCCACTCGGAGGTATCTTCCGCAGATGTTTTCGCGTCTTTCTCCGAGAGATTTTGGGGTGCGTTTCTGTCCATATTGACTTTACCCACCATAACGTCGAGGCCGGTGGACTCCAATATTTCCATTAAAAGCTCCGTGCTCTCCCTGTGAATCGTTGCGAAAATGCACGCCCTGGTGTTTGGGCTGCGCTTCATGTCCTCTGCGAAAACGGAGTATGCTTTTGCGGCATAATCGAGGTTTGAGAATTTTGTCTCCTCGGGAAAAGCGTTGGTATTCAGCCAGTCCACAAGTTCCATGCTCATGCCGAAGCCGCGCAGCGCGTATTGAGGCGCGTGAACATGCAAGTCCGTCAGGCCCGGGATTATCAAATGCCCGCTGTAATCTTCAACACAGCCGGAATCACAGAAAGACGGCAGATCCTCAAATACTCCGAGAGAAACTCCCCCCCGACAGACAACGTATCCGTCCTTTAGCGTCACAAGCTCTCTGCTGCTCTTTGAAAAACAAATATCGCCCTTAAGCGCGAATGTATTTTTTTGAGTCATAATGCGGCGTCCTCCCTCATCAAGTTCGCCAAAAGCGAACACTTTTCGGTACGGCGGCTTGGCGGGCAGGGGGTATTTTGCACATAACCCCTCATACTCGCGCAAAAATGAGCCACAGAGAAAATAACATCGGCGTCCCTTTATGTCAAACCAAGGGACGCCGACGGCTTAATTCATATACGACAGGAAAATTGCTATGCCTTTGCTCCCATAGCCTTCATAAACCAATCCTTGCCTTCGACCATTCTGGAGATAAGCAGAGCCGAGCAAGTGTCACCTGTGGCGTTGACCATTGTGGCGGCGGGGTCTACGAGGAATCCTATCGTCGCTATTATCGGGAACGCTTCGGGCGGGAAGCCGTAGAGGCTTACTATGAGCATCTCACCGACAAGTCCGCCTCCCGGGATACCGGAAAGCACCACTCCCGAAAGCACGGCAACTGCGACCGCAGTACCCATTGTTCCTATGCCCGTGAAAGGCAGGTGGAATATGCCGAAGAGGAAGGATATCTTAAGAATACCGCTGAGACATGAGCCTTCCATGTGAGCCGTCGCGCCTATAGGCAGAACTATTTCTGCGATGTCGCGCGGAATTCCCATCTTTGATGCAGCTTCAAGGTTGATAGGCAGGGTAGCGGTGCTGCTTCCCGAGCCGAGAGCCATAACCGAGGGAGCAAGGATATTTTTCCAGAAGATACCTACGCCCTTACCCTCTGTCGCGATGTAAGAGTATGCTGTAAAAGCGATGAAGAAGTAGGCAAACGTTGCTATGTGATAAACAATCATTGCACGCAGATAAGCTCCCAGGAGCTGGGGGCCGTAGTCGCCGACAAGAGTGGCGAAATAGGCGCCGAGCCCTATCGGTGCGTAGTACATAAGATACTTGACCATCTGAAGCATTGCATCCGCAATAACAGAGATGCCCCTGCCGACTGCGCGTCCCTTCTCTCCCAAGGACTGGAGGCAGAAACCGAAGAATATCGTGAAGATAATAAGCGGAAGCATTGCACGGCGCGAGAGAAGATTTACAAAGTCGTCAACCGTGAACGCCTTGACTATCTGATCCGCAGTTTTTAAAGCCTGAAAATCTCCGGGAGCCTCAAGCCTGATATTAGTGCCTGCCGCAGGCGGGAAGAACGTTACCGTTACAAGCATGACCAAAGCCGCGATGGCGCCCGTTACGGCGAAAACAATGACAAGAGATCTCATAACCTTGCCGAGCCGTTCCATAGAGGACATCGTTGAAACAGCGCTGCAAATCGTTGTGAACACAAGAGGAACGACAACCATAAACATTGCGTTGATGAAAATATCGCCCAGAGGTTTAAAAATAAGTGCGTCCTTTCCCATAGTCGCACCCACAATGCAGCCTATGGCAATACCCATAATGAGAATTATCGGGAAGCGATAAGCCTTCCAGAAACTACTTGACTCTGCTGCCATCATAACCTCTCCTTTCATGAACCATATATAAAGATATATTCCTGTCGCAGTGTGTAAACAGTTGCGGAAGATTATACCCCATAATCCCGAAAGTGGAAGGGGCTTGTTCGCTGAAACATCACATACAGGACATACAATAGACTAAGAGCTAAAGATTGCTAGGCGGAAAGCCGCTTCTGCGCCAAAAGACACTTTACCGCTATTGCGACGGTCAGCGCTTCCGCTGCCGGAAACACAAGCCATACGCCTGTTATTCCAAACAACACAGGCAGAATTGCCACCAGAGGAAGTATAGCCGCCACTCCTCTGGTCATGGAGAGAATAAAAGCCGCTCGCGGGCTCTCCGCCGCGCTGAGGAAGGCGGTGACAATCACGTTCACACCTGCTGCCGCAAAGCCTAAAAAGTATATGCGGAGTCCCGCAAGCGCGTAGAGCCGCAAAGCAGGGTCGTTCTCACTGTTGAAGGCGGCTACTATGCCGTCGGTGAAAAACGCTATACCGAAATAGATCACGCCCCACACAGCGGCGGACAGAAAGAGCGCATACTTCAGAATAGCCCAAAGACGGGGAGAGTTCCCCTCTGCGTGCGCCCTGCTTGCAAGCGGCTGTATACCTTGCCCCACACCGACAAAGATAGCGTTTGCGACAAAGGCGATGTTTGCTATTATTCCGTATGCCGCCACGCCCGTGTTGCCTGCAATGCCGAGAATAACGAGATTAAATATCATAAGTATCATGCCGAAAGATATCTCTGCAATAAAAGAAGATATTCCGAGTGCGGCTATATTTGCCATATATGAGAGTTTTGCGCGGCAGCGGCGCAGGCGCAGATTATTGAACTCCTTTGAAAAGTGCAGATACATAAGAGAAATACTGAGAATAGGGGCTATGCCTGTAGCAAAAGCGGCTCCGAACATTCCCATTCCCATAGGGAAAATAAAAACATAATCCAGAATAATATTGGAGAAGCTGCCGGCAAGCATACAGACCATCGCGAGTTTTGGCGCGCCGTCGTTTCTGAGGAAGGCTATAAGCGTCGTATTCAAAATAAAAAACGGAGCAAAGCACATAATTGTTTTGATATAAACATTCGTCATTGCAAAAGTGTCGTCATTTGCCCCGAGCAGAATGCTGATATCCCGTGAGAAAAAGATTCCTATTATCGCGCATATAACTCCAAGCAGCGAAGCCGACACGATGCAGTGAGTAAAGATTTCCTCGGCCTTAGCGTCCTCTCCCTGCGTTTTAAGCACGGTAAACTTGGTTGCTCCGCCTATACCTATCATAAGCCCTGCGGATTGTATCAAACTGTATATTACAATCGCAAGATTGAGAGCCGCAAGCCCTTTCGTTCCCAGCCCGTTTGCGACGAAATACGTGTCCGCCAGAATGTAGCATGAAAGACCGACCATTCCAAAAATATTCAGTGATACAAAACGTATAAATGGACGCATAATGCTCTTATCCGACATGTATATTCCTCCGATGTCTGCCAATAAAAAAGCACCCAACTCTCATACCTTCAAAGGCCTAACGGTATGAAAATCAAGCGCAAAAATTTGTCCCTACCCGGCGGCAAAGACGACAGAACATATTTAATTTTTTATAATGGGGAGTATATTACGAATGGCAATAATTGTCCAGAAAAAGAGAAAAGCACATAAAAATTTCCCCTCGAACGCTCAAGCCTTGTTTCTGTCTGACGTCTGCGCAAGGCAGTCATGCGGAACTTTTTGATTAAAGCCTGCGCATTGGCTCCTATAAAAGTTTTGACGTCTGCTGCTGCCTAGTGTTGTCTCGGCTAAAAAAAAAGAGACCCGACGCGATGTCGGATCTCTGAGGGTTTGTTTAAAAAGATGGTGCCGGAGACGAGAATCGAACTCGTATGGGTTTCCCCACACGCCCCTCAAACGTGCGTGTCTACCAATTCCACCACCCCGGCGAACACTAGGAGATTATACGCAGAATTATCCTCCTTGTCAATCACGAGTATGCGAAAATCTCCGATTTATTTTTTGTGTGAAAAGGATATATTTTAGGAGGTTTGGATATTTACGATGGAATCGGCTGAATTTTGCTCCTGTATTCACCGAAAGTCCGATTTATTTGCCAAATCGAGCTGTTTGCCCCTCTATTTGGTATGATATGGGGATAGAAATTTTTGAGATCGTTATTTTTTTACGGAATGGGGGTGTACGCATGGCGGACAGCTCTTCGCGGGGGAAGTCTTTTCTGCTTAAGGAGTTGGGTACTCTTCAGTCAGAAAATATAATAGATGCGGTGACGGCTGAAAGAATTGCCGAATATTATTCTGCCGATACGTCCGGGTTCGGCTGCAGAGCGGCGCGAAGTTATTTTCTGCTTGCTTTGGCTGTTGTAGGAGCTTTGCTCATAGGGGGCGGTGTTATTCTGCTCTTTGCTTATAATTGGAACATGCTGCCCAAGTACGGACGCGTTGCAGCCTCGTTTGTTCCCTGGTTTATCTCCGTTCTTTTGGGAGTTTACGTTATAGTATGGCATAAAGATGCGAGGTATAGGGAGTTTGCCGCTGTTTTTTCTTCCTCGTCCTATGCGGTGCTGATTGCCTTAATATCGCAGATTTATAATATTAACGGTTCGCTTGATTCGTTTGCCAAACTTTTGCTTTTTTTCTCCCTTCCGCTTGTGTATATATTCCGCAGCAGGATATTGTCCGCCCTGTATTGTGCGGGGCTTTTTGCACTTAACACAAACGTGTATTTTGAGACAAATTCAGATTATATTTTGAAGTTCGTGTATCTTGCCGCGATAGTTCCGTTTTTCTACAGGGAGCTGTTTTCGCAAAAGGGTTCGGGCGGAATGTTGTTCTGCACGGCAACCTTCATTCCGATCACAGCCTTTATGCTGATGGGAGATTTCTTTATCAATATTCCTATGGCAGCCTCTTTGCTGATAGCCGCAGGAATGGCGTTCGGCAAAAGATCCGTGCCGCGTGTGTTTAGTGTCTGGACAGGTGTCGGCTGGATAATATTCACTGTATATCTTTTGTTCCTCTCATACTCTGCGGGGACATGCGACCTTTCCGGTGCGGGCTCATTTTCGCAAGGGGCTTTTCTTGCTCACTATTTCTGGCTGATACCGTTTGTTTTGCTTATACCTGCGGCCATTCGTCTTGGCGGATTGTCTCGTAAGCTTCTTGTGCTTGGTCTGCCGTTTCTGACTGTTATGAGCCGTTTTTCTGTTATTCCCGTTTATCTCCTTTTTCCGATAGTAAATTTTTATTTTATTTTCGTCGGTTTTTATAACCTCACGGATGGACTTAAAAGCAGAAATATGTCAGTGATAAATATGGGTGTGATTCAGCTAATCCTCTTTATTTCCGCTAAATTTTACGACTCGGATATGAGTATTCTTTGGAAGGGAACTGCTTTTATTGCGGCCGGTGTATTGCTTGTAATGCTTAATATATTTCTGTCGCGTATGTTCGCCAAAGAGGACGCGAAGGGTTCTGCCGGGAGGGTGGGCTCATGATTGGAGTTGCCAAAAGATTTTGGGGCGGGGCTTTGCTATTTTTGGCCGTGTCGATATCTGCTGCGGCATACCCCGTTTATAAAATAGTGTACTACGAGCTTCCTCTGTCTGAGCCCTCTGTATTCAGGTTCGAGATGGCGGCCGTAGATCCGTATGATGCTTTTCGGGGCAGGTATGTGACTCTCTCTTTGCGTACAGATACGATAGTCCTAAAGGGCGCTGACTTTTCAAACAGGAGGTATGTATATGCCTCTGTCGGCAGGAACAAAGAAGGGTTTGCCGAGGTCACGGGGCTGTATGCCGATAAGCCGGAGGGGGTTTCTCTTAAGATAAAGACTCCATATCCCAACGACCATGCCGAAGGTCTGAAGGAGGGAGAGAGCGCCTACAGAGCGGAGCTGCCTTTCAAAAGATTCTTTATGAATGAGAGGGAAGCCGGAAAGGCGGAGGAGGTAATGAACAAGATGCTGCGGCGCGGTGTAAAGAGCGCAGTTGTGATAAAGATATACTCGGACGGCAATTATTCGGCAGAGGATATAGAGATAGGCGGGCGTTCCATAAGGGAATATATTAAGAACTGAGTCCTTAACGTTTCGCCTCATTTCGCCGAAGTCTGTTTCGGCAGCGCTATTTTACCAGACTTATAAAGTTCAGCAGCAGTTTGAGCCCGTAGAATATGACGACGATGCCGCAGACTACGTTGATTATTTTGAGTGTTTTGGATGTGAATTTTGCGCTGAAGATTGTTATAACCGCGCTTACGCCCGAGAACCAAAGGAATGACGCAGTGACTACGCCCCACATGAATATTGCGGAGGCTGAGGGCGGCAGAGAGGCGCGGAATGCTCCGAGCATCATTGTCCCGTCTATGAGAGCCTGCGGGTTGAACCATGTGACTACGCACGCCGTTGTGACGACGCTCCATATCGGTACGTTTACGTTCTTTTCCTGCATGGAAGCATCTGCTTTTATCAAAGAGACTCCTATGTAGATAACAATGAGACTTCCTATCAGCAGCACGGCGAGCTTTGCTGTGTGTGAGCGTTCCATTACCGCGCCGATTCCGAAGAAGCATGCCAAAGCAAGCGTTACGTCAAAGAATATGACTATGAGAGCCGTCAGTATGACGCGGCTTTTTTTCTGAGTCATTGCTGTGTTTATTACAAAGAGGTTCTGAAGTCCGATGGGAGCTACGTATGCCAATCCCATTGTGAGTCCCTGAAGAAAATATTCCATGTCTTGCACGTCCTTTTGTTTGGGTAATCAACGGTTGTTTATAGTGTATACGGGGGGTTTAGTCAAGTGTCCGTTGTGCGGCGTGCCGTCTGTTTTGCAGCGGAGCGGATGTTTGGGCGCTCTGACGTCTTTCATTATGAATTTAAGATTATGTCTTTTGGTATATTGCATAAAATGTTTCTTGTGGTAATCTTACGTGAGGATAGATGGCAAGGAGGTGGGGCTGGTGTCTTTGTTAACATCGTTTATGAAGCGGACAAGGGGGGGGTGCGCTCTCTTTCTCCTGTTTTTGATGATACAGCCCTTTGCGGCTCTTTATACTGAGAGCCCGTTTGAGCCCAATCTGCTGGATGCGGAGGACTACTCTGCCGTGCGTGTCTTTGCCGGAATAAGAGAGAGCTCTGCAGCCTCCTCGTTTTCGTACTCGCAGCGTCTGGTTTCCCATCTGCGTCTGCAGTCTTTGTGCCGTGTCGTGTCCTGTGGTTTTCTTACAAAAGATGTTCCTCTCATGCCGTTTTTCTGCCATGGTATTTATGAAATACGTGACGGAAACACGTCTTCCTCCAATATCAATTCAGATATAGTGCTTCGGATTTAACCCCAAATATTTTCCCGGGAATTGCCGGTTGCGTGTGCGCAAGGCCGGTTTGCCGGCCGGTATGTTTGAATCGGGTTTTACTTGGTTCGGATGTCCGGCAGTGTAAGGCGAAGTGTGTCAGGCTTTGTTCCGCAAATTCCGTTCAATCGGCTTTCCTGCAAAAACAGAATTGTAACTTGTGCGGCTTTTGAGTTTTTAATTGGTCGTTTTGGTTATGCGGCGCTTGTGCGCTGTTTTTGTCCGTTGTTTTTTACGGGAAAGATTTGGAGGGGTTTTTATGTCTCTTCTTCATGCCGGTCTCGATATAGGTTCCACCACCGCGAAGGCTGTAGTTCTTGATGATGAGGATCGCATTCTGTTCAGCAGGTATATTCGTCACTTTGCCGATATTCAGGGGACGGCAAGGCGTCTTTTGGCAGAGATACGCGAGAATTATTTCGGTTCCGCTTTCACGATGTCCGTTGCCGGTTCCGGTGCGCTTGAGCTCGCCGAGGGTATGTCCGTTCCGTTTACTCAGGAGCAGATCGCCTGTTCGCGCAGTATAAATCGCTATCTGCCGAATGTCGATGTCTGTATAGAGCTTGGGGGCGAGGATGCGAAGCTTACGTTTTTTGACCCTTCCGGGGCGGAGCAAAGGATGAATGAGAGCTGCGCCGGCGGAACAGGTGCGTTTATAGATCAGATGGCGGCGCTTCTCGGAGTTGACGCCTTGGGTCTGAACGAGCTTGCCAAAGGGCATAAGATTATTTATCCGATAGCGTCTCGCTGCGGCGTGTTTGCCAAGACAGACGTTCAGCCTCTTTTAAATGACGGCGCGTCAAGAAATGATATCGCGGCGTCCATATTTCAAGCCATAGTCAATCAGACGATAAGCGGGCTTGCCTGCGGGCGCAGGATTTGCGGCAATGTGGCTTTTCTCGGAGGTCCGCTGTATTTTCTTTCCGAGCTGCGCAAGCGTTTTACAGAGACATTGAGACTGCGTGAGGATCAGTGTATTTTCCCCGAGAATCCGCACCTTTTTGTCGCTATGGGTGCGGCTATAAGCGGAAAATCCGTAGGCGCTTCGGGTATGGATGTTTTTGAAAACCGCGTCAGCCGCTTCTACGTCTCCCAGAAGAGGGAGAAGAATGCCATACTTCCCGCCTTGTTCGAGGACGATGCGGCGCGTGCGGCTTTTAAGTCTCGCCACGGAGCGAGTGCGGTGCGGCGCGGTGCGATTGAAAGTTACAGCGGCGCGGCATATCTCGGTATAGACGTCGGTTCAACAACCACAAAGGCCGTCCTTCTCGGGAGCGCAAGCGAACTGCTTTTTTCCGCATATAAGACGTCGGGCGGCGGAGACCCTCTGGGTGCGGTGCGCGATATTATGACGGATCTGTATTCAAAACTGCCAAGCGGTGCGCATATAGCCAAGAGCGGTGTTACGGGGTACGGAGAGAAGATGATTAAGAGCGCTTTCGGCCTTGACATAGGCGAGGTAGAGACAGTGGCTCACGCGCGTGCGGCGGATTTTTTCCTTCCCGGAGCCGATTTTGTGATAGATATAGGCGGTCAGGATATGAAGTGTCTCGGGATAAAGGGCGGAGTTATAAATAAGGTTTTTCTGAACGAAGCATGCTCTTCCGGCTGCGGTTCCTTCCTTCAGAGCTTTGCCGAATCGCTGCGCATGGGGGTTGCGGAATTTGCCTTGTCCGCCGAGAAGTCATCTATGCCGGTGGATCTCGGCTCACGGTGTACTGTGTTCATGAACTCCAGAGTGAGACAGGCTCAGAAGGACGGCGCAGAAATATGCGATATATCGGCGGGGCTCGTCTATTCCGTAGTGAGAAACGCCCTGTATAAGGTGCTTAAGATAAAAAACACAGATGAACTGGGAAATCACATTGTGGTGCAGGGCGGCACTTTTAAGAACGATGCTCTGCTCCGTGCTTTTGAGCTGCTTACTGGAAGAGAAGTCGTGCGCCCCGATATTCCGGAGCTCATGGGAGCTTTCGGAGCTGCTCTTATAGCGAAGGATTCCTCGGATGACATTCCCTCGTCTGTTGTGAGTGCGGAGGGGCTGAAGAATTTTTCCGCGTCCGCGTCAACATCTCGCTGTTCGGGCTGCGGCAATGCCTGTATTCTCACAAAGACCAAATTCGGAGACGGGCGCAGCTACGTAAGCGGCAACAGATGCGAAAAGGGCGGAATGTCGAAGGGCGGCAAGGCCCTGCCTCCCAACATATTCGAAATGAAATATAAACGTCTATTCGGCTATGAGCCGATTTCCGCCGCCGAAGCGAAGCATGGCACGGTCGGTATGCCGAGGGTGCTCAACATGTATGAGGACTATCCTTTCTGGTTCACCCTCTTTACGGCTCTTGGTTTCCGAGTGGTGCTCTCGTCAAAGGATCCTGACAAGAATCTGGGAATCGACACCATTCCGTCGCAGACAGTCTGCTATCCGGCAAAGCTTGTTCACAGGCACATTATCGACCTGATGGACAAGGGAGTGGACAGCATATTCTATCCTATAATGCAGAAGGATAAGGGAGAATTCAAGGATGCTCAAAAATCCTTCAACTGTCCGGTCGTTACGGGATATCCCGATGTTGTGTGGCTGAATATAGATGCTCTGCGCGAATCGGGGATAAAGTTCATGCGTCCGTCGCTTTGCATAGACTCGGAAAATCAAATCGCGGACATGCTTTCGCAGGAACTTGCGCACTTTAAAATAGGAAAACGCGAGATAAGAAAGGCGTTTAAAGCCGCGTCTGCCGAGCAGGAGAGGTTCAAATCCGACATAGCTGAGATGGGAAGAGCTGCGGCGAAGCGCATGAGGGAAGAGGGCGGCAAGGGGATTATCCTTGCGGGACACCCATATCACTTGAATCCCGAAGTGAACCACGGCATACCGGAACTAATCAACAGCTACGGAGTCACGGTATTCACGGAAGATTCCGTCTGCAGAATGTCGGAAGAGCTGGCCTGCAGGGATAATATAAGTGTTGTGGATCAGTGGGTGTACCATTCGAGACTCTATCGTGCCGCGATGGTGACGGCATCTCACCCTGACTTTAAAAGTACGGAGCTGATACAGCTTAACTCTTTCGGCTGCGGGCTTGATGCTATAAGCTCGGAGCAGACATCGGAGCTGCTTGAGAAGCACGGACGTCTGTACACTATTTTAAAGATAGACGAGGGCAAGAATAACGGCGCCGTAAATATCAGGATACGTTCCTTACTGGCCGCCATGAAGTCAAACAGAACCGTGGCGGAAGAGACTGTTTTAAAGCGGCAGACTGAGGTTAGAAAAAAAATATGCGGCACACCCGAGCGCACCATACTATGTCCGCCGCTCTCGGCTCACCACTTCCAGTTCTTGGACGCCGCGTTTGAATCCGTCGGCATAAGAATAAAAGTTCTTCCCGAGGGTACAAGAGAGGCCGTTGAGCTTGGGCTCAAATATGTTAATAACGACCTTTGCTATCCCGCTGTCGTTGTTGTGGGGCAGTTCCTTCAGGCGCTTAAAAGCGGAGAGTATGACCCTGACAGGACGGACTGCCTCTACGCTCAGACGGGCGGAGCGTGCCGTGCCAGCAACTATGTGCACCTTCTCAGAAAGTCTCTTGACGCGGCCGGATTCCCGAATGTTCGTATACTTGCCGCAAATGCGCAGGAGGGGAGCGAGGCGGAAAAGTTTAAGATTCCTCTTCCCGCGGCGTGGCGCTCGATGCTTGCTCTCATATACGGCGATCTGCTGATGAGACTCTCTCTTCGGGTGCGCCCATACGAGATAAACAGGGGAGACACGGAAGCTTTGTACTCTCTTTGGTCGGCAAAGATTCGTGAAAATGTGAGGGCGGGAAGCTGGAAGAGGTACAAAGCCGATGTGCGCAAAATGGTGAGCGATTTCTCACGTATTCCGACAGACAGTGCGCCGCGTCCGCGTGTCGGGGTTGTCGGCGAAATATTGGTTAAGTACCATGCCAACGCGAACGAGCACATTGTGGAGACGATAGAGAGAGAGGGCGGAGAAGCCGTTGTTTCTGACCTCAGCGGATTCCTGCTCTACTGTCTCGCCGACGGGGTGTACTCTCACAGCAAGCTGGGAGGCGGCCTTATGTCCGCTGTCATCGGCGGGGCGGGAATCAAGATATTTGAACGCCTGCGTGCTCCCGTAAAAGATGCGCTTCGCGGAACGAAGTTCGGTGATGTGGACGAGATAGACGAAATGTCGAGAATGTCTGAGGGGCTTGTCTCTCAGAGCAATCAGGCGGGAGAGGGCTGGCTCCTTTCCGCTGAAATGGTGCGCCTTATCGAGAGCGGAGTGCGGAATATCTTATGTATTCAGCCCTTCTCATGTCTGCCGAACCACATAACGGGCAAAGGCGTTATAAAAGAGCTTAAAAGCAAGTACAAAAACGTAAACATACTACCGCTTGACTACGATGCCAGTGTGAGCAACGTAAATCAACTGAACAGAATCAAACTGCTTATGGCGACATCAAAGATATAGCCCATAAAAAAACGGCAGACCCAAAAGGTCTGCCGTTTTTAAATTCACGGTGTATCTTAGTCGAAATCGCGGCGCTCTTTGATACGCGCTGCTTTTCCGCTGAGCTTGCGGAGATAGTAGAGCTTTGCTCTGCGAACTCTTCCCTTGCGGACGAGCTCTATTTTGTCGATGCTCGGGCAGTGTGTCGGGAAGATTCTCTCCACACCAACTCCGTTCGATATTTTGCGGACGATGAAGTTCTCGCGGATTCCGCCGTGCTGGCGGCCGATCACTACGCCTTCGAATATCTGGATACGTGAGCGCTGTCCTTCAACGACCTTGACGTGTACTTTTACTGTATCGCCGGGGCGGAAGTCAGTTATTGTATCTGCATCCTTTATGTATTTCTTTTCTACAAGAGCAATTCTGGGGTCACGCATAAGTTTTTCCCTCCTTGTCGGTATGTTGTATTTTTTCTGTTTAATTGTTTTTATGCTGCGTGCGGGATTATCTCCAGCCGAAGAACCTGTCGAGCGTTATGCTCACCGCGCTTCGCACCGAAAGATGATTCCAGCCGTCTGTCCCGCCCGTTATAGGCGTCATAACGGCGTCCGCCGCCGCCAAGACCTCGTCGTGAAGTCCCCAGCCCGTTCCGAAAATGAGGATAGGGCTGTGGTCGCCGAGCAGAATGTTTCGCTTCAGCGTAAGCCAGTGCGAAGCTCCCTGTTGATTCTTGGCCGTTGTCGCTATTTTATACGGTTCCTTTTTTTCTCTCTCTCTCACCCATTCAAAGGCTTTCGGCACAGAGGCGAAAATCTTCACGGTACTGAAAGCTTCCTTGCGGTCGGGGTTGTAAGCGGCTCCCCACCCTTCAGTCCAGTGTCCGATTATCTTCTTAGCCATCTCCCTTTGCTGTGCGAGCGGCGTAACGAGCAGGTATTTCTTTATGCCGTACGTGCGGCAGGCTCTTGCGATATCATGTATGTCCATTCCCGTTATCGCTGTGGACGATTTCTCGCCCCTCTTGTCAAGAACGGGATAGTGAACCTCCATGACATAAGCGCCGCCTGAAAGCCACGGCATAATTCCCGCACGTCCGACAATGTCGGGTCTTCTTTTTAAAGTTCTCTCCACGGATTTGCGCCTGCGCCACCTTTCGATGACCTTGGCATCTCCGCTCAAAAGAACCTCCGGCACTTCGCTTCCCTGCCATTCGGCGGGTCTTGTGTAGTGCGGGTTGTCCAGCATTCCGCTGTAAAAAGAATCTTCCTTAACTGCCGTACTCTTTCCCACGACTCCGGGGATAAGGCGTGCAACCGCATCGACTATCGCCATTGCGGGCATCTCTCCTCCGGTGAGGACAAAGTCGCCGAGAGATACTTCAAGATCTACGTACTTTTGTGTGAACCTTTCGTCAACCCCTTCGTAATGTCCGCAGAGAATGACTACGTGTTCTTTTCTTGCGAGATCCTCTACCAACTCCTGATGCAGCACCGTGCCCTGCGGCGATGGGTATATCACGAACGGTTTCGCTTCGTGCGAAACGGCTTCAATCGCTCTGCCGAGCGGTTCCGGCATGAGAACCATGCCTCCGCTGCCGTAGCAGTAATCGTCTATCTGCCTGTAATCACCCTCGGCGTAGTCCCTGATATCAAGAACCTCCGCATCGAGCTTTCCCGACGCAACTCCTCTTCCGAGTACGCTTGCGTTCAGATAGTTTCGCATCAGGTCGGGAAACGCCGTCAGGATAGATATTTTCATATCAGTCCCAGAGTCCCTCCGGTATCGTGACCGTGATTGTTCCCGCTTCGATATCCACTTCGTTGATAACGTCCCCTATTGCGGGGAGAGGTTTCACCGTTCCTTCGGGAGATTTGACCATGTACACGTCGTTGCTTCCCGTAAACATAATCTCCTCCAGAACACCCAAGCTGCGTCCCGTTCCGAACTCAACAACAGACATGCCGATCATATCGTCTATCCAGTATTCGTCCTCGGGAAGTTCTACCCTCTCGTCTTCGGATACCGTGATAATACTGCCTCTGAAAAGTTCGGCCGTCTCTTTGTCCGAGATGCCCTCAGCCTGAAAGAAGAAAGTTCCCTTTCCAACATAAGGGGCTATTCTGCGAACATTGAGTACCGTAGCCGGTTTGCCCGGGGTTTCAAGAACAATCTTCTCCATATCGAAGAAGCGGTCGGGATAATCGGTGAGCGGGAGAATCAGCATAGTGCCGCCTATCCCGTGTGTTCCGACTATCTTGCCTATTATTGTTCTCTCGCCCCTGTCCGACTCAGTCTTCTTCGACATCAACATCGACCTTTTCGCCGGATTTTATGGACGCCGCCTTGGCAACGTGGCGTATCGCGTTTATCGTGGAACCTTTTTTGCCTATTACCCGACCGATATCTTCCTGCGCGACCCTTATTGTCACAAGAATCGCCCCGGAATCGCTGCGGTCTTCGGAGACACGTACATCCTCAGGCTTTGTAACAAGTCTGCGGACTACGAGGTCTACAAGGTCAACATAATCAGGCATTACTATCTCCCGCCCTTATTCTGCCGCCGGTGTATCGAATACTCCGGCCTTCTTGAGCAGTATCTTGGCTGTATCGGAAGGGGAAGCCCCGTTCTTAAGCCAGAATGCCGCACGCTCTACGTCTACTTTAATCTCTGCCGGTTCCGTCAGAGGATTGTAGGTTCCCAGAATTTCGATGAAACGGCCGTCTCTCGGTGAATGAGAGTCAGCTACAACCAAGCGGTAAAAGGGAGCCTTTTTCTTCCCGTGACGGGAAAGACGAATACGAACTGCCATCTGCGCAAACACCTCCTGTGTTATTTCTGCAAGGGGATAACCCCTCTTTATCTTGAAATCGGCTGATACTATCCCGATGTTCAAAGCCTGTCTGATGTGCTACCTGAAAAATCCTCTCTTACCGCCCATTCCGCCGAAACCGCTCATGCCGCCCATTCCTGGGGGCATTTTGAATCCGCCCTTTCCTCCCGACATCTTGCCGAAAGTTTTCATCATGGACTTCATCTGTTCGTACTGAGCAAGCACCTGATTCACCATCTGAACCGATGTGCCCGAACCAACCGCAATTCTCTTTCTTCTGCTGCCCTTGATTATTTCGGGGTTGCGGCGTTCTTTCAAAGTCATGGAGAGGATTATCGCCTCTGTCTGCTTCATGCGTTTTGGGTCTATCTCGGCGTTTTTGAGAGCCTTGCCCGCTCCCGGAATGGGGAGCATCTCAAGCACCTTCTCAAGAGGACCCATCTTTTGTATCTGACGGAGCTGCATAAGCATGTCCTCGAGTGTGAAGCGGTTTTTCTTGAGGTTTTCCGTCATTCTCGTGATATCGGCTTCGCTTGTGGCGGACTGAACCTTCTCGAGAAGTCCCTCCATGTCGCCCATGCCGATTATCCGCTGAGCCATTCTGCGTGCGTCAAATACTTCGAGGTCTTCCGTCTTTTCGCCGCAGCCGGCAAGTTTTATCGGAACTCCCGTGCTTGCGCGAATCGCAAGGGAGGGGCCTCCGCGTGCGTCTCCGTCGAGCTTTGTGAGGATAACGCCGGTTACGGCAAGTCTTTCGTGGAAAACTTCCGCAACGTTGACAGCTTCCTGACCTGTCATAGAGTCTACAACAAGCAGTATTTCCGTCGGCGGCATTGCCGACTTCATAGCTTCGAGCTCCTGCATCAGCTCGTCGTCCATTTGCAGACGTCCGGCTGTGTCGAGGATTATCATGTCGCAGAGGTGGTCTTCCGCGTACTTTCTGGATTTTGATGCTACGGTTACGGGGTTTGTCTCCCCGGGCTCGGGACCGAAGAATGCTATGCCCGCTTTTTCAGCCGTGACGCGGAGCTGATCAACTGCCGCAGGTCTGCGAAGGTCGCAAGCCACGACGAGCGGTTTGTGCCCCTTTGTCATCTTCTTTGCTATTTTAACGGTGGTTGTTGTCTTACCCGAACCCTGGAGACCCACCATCATGTAGACCGTGGGCGGTTTGGGAGAGATAACGAGCGGCGCGGGCGCGCTGCCCATTATATTTATAAGCTCTTCATAGACTATCGTGAAAATTATCTGCGCGGGGGTTACTGAGTCGAGAACTTCGCGTCCCGTTGCGCGCGTCTTTATGGCTTCGACAACATCTTTGACTACCTTGTAATTGACGTCGGCCTCAAGCAGAGCGCGGCGCACCTCACGCATTGCGGAAGAAATATCTTCCTCAGTGAGCTTGCCTTTGCCTCTTAAGGCGTCGAAAATACTTTCAAACCTGTCTTTTAATGAGTCAAACATCTGAAAAAACCCCTTACGCTTTCAGCATCGATCTGAAGGCAGTGTAAAAATCTTTCGGTACACGGCTTTTGTTCTCTTCGAGAAGCAGCTCCATCTCTTCCATGCGCCTGTTTTTTTCTATCAGCCCGAGAGAACTTTCACAGTTCTCCATGTGTTCCCTTGAGCGGGTCAGAAGGTCGTGAACTCCCTGACGCGAAACCCCGAGAGGTTCTGCCGCTTCCGAAAGAGAGAGGTCTTGCAGTAAGACCATCTCGCAGGCCATGCGTTGTTTTTCCGTAAGCAGGGAGCCGTATGTATCGAGTAAAAGACCGTCCCTTATCCTCTGCTGCAGAGAATTTAATTCAGCCATAACAACGCCTCCCGCCAAACACAGCCTGCACATTATAGAGAGTGTGAGAGCGTCTGTCAAGTAATTTTCTTGACAGGTGAAATTCCTATCTTTCTGGTATAATTTTTAGGGAAAATTACTTGCCGGTTCTGATTCGGAAGTTTTAAAAATTTAAAAATATGGAGATGATGCCTCTGAATAGTGTACGCAGACGTTTGCGATTCGCCGTCCCATCCTTGCTCGGAATATTTATGTTTCTCACGCCGTTTCCCGTCTCGGGCGTGACAAATACTTTTGTCGGGCATTTAAAAGAATATATTCTCGCCTCTTTGCACAATTATCTCGGACTTACCGTCATGTCTATGTCGCTTCTTGTCTCAACTGTCTCTCTGTACATAATGCTTAAACGTCCCTCGTGGGTCTACAAAAATCATATTTTTTCCGAACACCTCGCATGTTCGCCGCTCGGCTTTTCCGTGCGCTTTGTCAGCCTTATCCTATCCGCCGCAGCGGCATTCGGATTTTACGGTTCGTTCGGAAATATAATGATCTTTGCGGAAAACATTGTGGTACACATCGTGCCGCGCCTGATTGTTCTCGTCGTTGTCCTCTCCCTTACTGCGCCTCTTTTGCTGGATTTCGGGCTTGTGCAGTTTGCCGCTGTCTTTGCCGGAAGGTGGATGGAGCCTCTGTTTTGTGTGCCGGGCAGATCCGCCGTGGACGGAGTAGCTTCATGGCTCGGAAGCAGCTCGATGGCGATTGTGATAACGGAAAGAATGCACGAAGCGGGTTTCTACAGCGACAGGGAGGCCGCAGTGATGGTATCGAGCTTCTCTCTCGCAGGGATATATAACATCTATGCTCTGGCAGCTATTCTCAATATGCAGATTTACTTTTTCTGCGTTGTGACGACGGTCTACTTTTCGATGATAGTGCTTGCTGTAATAATGCCCAGACTTTGGCCTTTGAAAAATATCCCCGACAGATACAGGAAGGAAGCGGAGAGGTTTCATGAACATTATCATGAGCCCTGCGGCAGCTCGCTTTCGGAAAGAGCCTTTCAGAGAGCGGAAGCGAAAGCTTCTAAAATGTCTTTTGAAATGTACATTCACGAATCCGTTGCGATTGCAGTCCCTCTGCTTTTCGGAACGATACCTTTTATGATAGCTCTCGGAACCTTCTTTCTTGCGGCTGCGAACCTCACTCCGTTTGTGAGCATGCTGTCTGCTCCGATAACCGCCCTGCTTGAGATTGCCGGAATCAAAGAGGCCGGAGGAATCGCGGCGTCCTCGGTGTTCGCCTTTGTGGACCCGTTTCTCGCCGTCACGTACGGACAGACCCTTGTCAGCTATGAATCGCGCTTTATATGCGTATGTGTTGCGGCAGTAGGGCTTATAAATCTTACTGAGGTAGTAATACATGTATGGCACACAAAAATACCGCTGACTGTTTTGCAAATGAGTGTTATTTAGTCTCCGCTGAAAAACTAAAAATATCCAGTGAGAGCCTGCATAAATCCTTCGA
>CAZBYL010000047.1:0-17896 GCA_964496275.1 uncultured Synergistaceae bacterium
CAGTATTTTTGTTCGGTTGCACGCTGCCGAAATATGAGCAGAGCGGCGGATGAACTGTGTTTATCTCAATCAGCTTTATCAAAGGCGATAAGTAATCTTGAAGACGAATTGGGTTTCAAACTGTTTGACCGAGTGGGGCGCGGAATAAGTCTGAATGAATCGGGGCGCATCTTCTACCATCAGGTGAGCCACGCGCTTTTGCTTTTGGACGATGCGTCGCGTCATGCGAAGGATGCGCAGCGCAAAAGCGCTCATGATGTTTCCGTGCTTTTTACTGCGGGAACATTTTTGGCTCCTCAATTACAGGAAGAATTCAGCGAAAAATATCCGGAAATAAAACTCGAAATTAAGTGCAGTTACTCGCCCGACCCAAACGACCTAAAGGCCTGTGACTTTCATATCTTCGCAACTCCGATGGGAAGCAACGGTCTCACCTGCATCAAGCTTATAGAAGAAGAAATGCTTTTGGCCTGCGGCAAAAATCACCCTCTGGCAGATGTAGACCCTATAGATCTTGCCGATACCAAAAGCTACCTGTACCAATGCCTCCCTCCGCAGGAAAATATGCACGAGAACTTAAGAAGCGGCTGCCAGAAGGCGGGATTTGACCCGAAGATAGGTTTTTGCACGGAAGATTCATACGCATTTTTCAGCGCGCTCGGGAGCAGTACATATCTGACAATGATACCTGCAAAAACAGCCTTCACCGCTATATGCAAGAATTTAGTCAAGAAGAAAATCAGCAATCCGAGGTGCACAAGAACTCTGTACATAAGCTACCATCCCGGTGAAGAGCTAAATCAGCAGTGCCTCATTTTCAAGGATTTCTGCCTTGAATTCTTTAAGAATTTGGATGAAGACGAAAACTACCCTCATTCATCTTTGTAGTTTTACACAGAAAATAAAAACCTCCGCGCCGCGTATCATTTGCGGTTCGGAGGTTTTTTTGTTTTTTATTTATCCAGCCATCTGTCTCTGTTTTCGATGAAAAGTTTTTGTAGGTGCAGCGCTACGGGGCCCGGCTTTCCATTGCCTATTTTCAGATCTCCTACCTTTACGACTGGGAGAACTTCTTTTACGGAGCCGGTGATGAATGCCTCATCCGCTCTTGCAAGTTCGCTCTCCAACGGGCAGCGCTCTTCCACTTTAAAGTTGGCTTCGTGCGCCAGAGTCAAAATGATATCCCTCGTCACTCCCTTTAATACTTTTCCAACGGGAGCTGTTACTATTTTGCCGTCTATGCAGATGTAGAAGTTGCTGCTCATGGCTTCCGTTATTTCGCCTTCGGGAGTAATGTACAGAGACTCGAAGTTTCCGGAAGTGGATTTTGAAAGGGGAATGAGTCCAAAAAGGTAGTTCGTGCTCTTTATAAGAGGATAGGGTCTGTTCTGCCTGTTCGGCTCAAGCGCGATTCCGTCTCTTAGCTCCTCGGCAGTCGGTCTGTGAACATCGTCAAAGATGATAAAGAAGCGGGGGTTCGGGAAGTGTCCCTTGTTGTTAACGTCTCCGCCTGTCAGGTATGGCTTCGCAAGTCCATCCTTCGGAGTGTCATCTCTTTTGAGACCTTCTTTTATAAGCTCGGGCAGCCGCGCGATTATTTCCGATGCTTCTATGCCTGCTCCGGAAGCGCTTCCCGCCAGTCTTTCAAGGTGCGGCATCATTGCGAATGGTCTGCCTTCATACACTCTGATCGATTCAAAGGCTCCGACTCCGCGCTGAATGGACATATCCGTCACAGGTATTGCACATTCGGATACGGGCGCGAATTTCCCGTTGAAATAACAGATGGCCATAACAAAATTCCTTCTTTCAATAAATATTTTACATAGTGAAGTATACTCCCAAAACGAGATTTTTCGGAAGAATTGCAGGAAAATCCGCAAATCATTAAGCATCTTTACTGATTTGGAAGAGCAAAAATCTTTTATAATCAATATAAAAGAATTAAGGTATTTAAATACCTTAATAAGAGGGGCAGTTAACATGACAAAAATATTCGGGTTCAGCGAGGCATCATATATAGCACTGCACTGTATGGGGCTAATAGCGGCAAATGGAGGCGAGCGCATCTCAATAAAGGAGATGGCATCGTTGCTGGGGGTATCCGAGGCTCATTTGGCGAAGGTTATTCTGCGTCTTTCGCGTACGGGGCTTCTGAATACCACGCGCGGTCCCGGAGGGGGCGCGGTGCTTGCGAGGGAGCCTGGGGATATTACTTTTCTGGATATTGTGGAGTCGATAGAGGGGCCTTTGTCCGATTCGGGCTGCGTGTTCGGAAGAGAGAAGTGTGTTTATAAGAGCTGTATGTTCAGAGGTTTTCTGAGTACGATGACAGAAGAAACGAGAAAATGGCTGTCCGAAAATACGCTTTCAGATTTTGTGCTTTGTACGGGGAAGGGGAAGTAAACAGAATGGGAATGAGAAAGATAATAAGGATTGACGAAGATAAGTGTGACGGATGCGGTATATGTGCCGATGCCTGTCACGAGGGAGCTATCGCCGTGGAAAACGGCAAGGCTAAGCTGATAAGCGAGACGTACTGCGACGGATTGGGTGACTGCATAGGGGAGTGCCCGCGCGGTGCGATAACCTTTGAGATGCGTGAAGCTTCCGCGTATGACGAAGCTGCTGTCAAAGCGCGAATGTCTGAGAAACATAAGGGGGGGACACTTCCCTGCGGCTGTCCCGGTTCGATGGCAAAGACGCTGAAGGCGGTGCCTGCCGCGCACGCAGCTTCCGAGGGTAAGTGTTCATGCTCCTCCGAGTCAGAGCTTGCCAACTGGCCCGTGCAGATGGCGCTTGTTCCTGTTCAGGCTCCGTATATTGATGGTGCACACCTTCTTATAGCGGCGGACTGCACTGCTTTTGCCTGCCCAAACTTCCATGGCAATTTTTTGCCTGGTAAGGTGTGTCTTGTCGGCTGTCCGAAATTGGACGAAACAGAGCCGTATGTCGAAAAAATCGCATCGATAATCAAGCTCAACGGTACCGAATTTATAGATGTCGTGTACATGGAAGTTCCGTGCTGCGGCGGTCTTGTTCGCCTCGTCGAAGAGGCTGTATCGCGGTCCGGTGCGCCGGTGGGCCTTAAACTCACCAAGCTTTCGCTGAACGGAAAAATTATAGAAACCAAGGAAATATTTCCTAAATAAGAAAATGCCGCTCTGTGCGGAAGAGAGGAAGTGTGCTGATGTTTTGTTACCAGTGTGAACAGTGTGCCAAGGGAACAGGATGTACTGTAGTCGGCGTGTGCGGAAAGACGGAGGAAACTGCAAATCTTCAGGATCTTCTTGTTCATGAGACGATGGAACTGGCAAAGACCGCTGTCACGGTGAAATATTATTCGGAGAATACGGCAAAGGTAGTTATCGATAACCTGTTTACAACCGTCACAAACGTAAACTTTGATTCTCAAAAAATCGCGGAACTTATCAGAATAACCCGCGAAGAGGAATATGACATAGTCCGCCGCTGCAATCCGGAGTGCGGGGGCAGCGAAGGAGAGTGTCACTGCGGTCCCACCGAGGCATCCACACCGGAGCTTCTTGCCGATGCCGTCGGAGTTTCCCCAGAAGCTGATATAGAAAAGTACGGCGCAGACCTGGGAGGCCTCAAGTGGCTTGCGATATACGGGCTTAAGGGAACAGCGGCATACGCTCACCACGCATGGACTCTCGGACAGAAAGATGAGAACGTAAACAGATTCTTCCTGGATGCCATGGCTTCCCTCTTGGACGAAAATATTACAGTGGACTCGATGTTGGCTCTCAACCTGAAGATAGGCGAAGTCAACCTCAGAGTAATGGAACTGCTCGACGCGGCGAATACAGGCACATACGGACATCCGGAACCGACTCAGGTTCGCATAAGCCCGGTGAAGGGCAAAGCTCTTCTCGTCTCAGGACACGACTTGGGCGACCTTGAAGCCATACTGAAACAGACGGAAGGCAAGGGGATCAACGTCTATACTCACGGTGAAATGCTCCCATGCAACGCATACCCGGGCCTTAAAAAATATCCTCATCTCGTTGGTAACTATGGCGGTGCATGGCAGGACCAGCAGAAGGAATTCGACGCATTCCCCGGCGCGATAGTCATGAACACGAATTGCATACAGAAGCCCAAAGAAAGTTATATGGGACGCATCTTTACCTGCGGTCTTGTGGAATGGCCCGGGGCCGTTCATATTAAAAACGGGGATTTTACTCCTGCGATAGACGCGGCTCTTGCTGCACCCGGGTTTACCGAAGACTCTCCGGAGAGAAGAATAACCATAGGTTTTGCGCGCAACTCCGTACTCGGCGCCGCGGATAAAGTTGTGGAGCTTGTTAAAGAAGGTAAAATCCGCCACTTCTTCCTGGTCGGCGGCTGTGACGGAGCGAGAACTGGACGCAACTACTACACGGAATTTGCGGAATATGCGCCGAAAGATACGGTATTACTGACTCTTGCCTGCGGCAAATACCGCTTTAACAAACTGAATTTCGGCGATATAGAGGGAATACCCCGCCTGCTGGACTGCGGTCAGTGCAACGATGCCTACTCGGCGATAAAAATAGCTTCAGCTCTTGCCGATGTATTCAAGACAGACGTCAACGGTCTGCCTCTCTCTCTCATACTTTCATGGTATGAACAGAAAGCTGTCTGCATACTTCTGACCCTGCTGCACCTTGGGATAAAAGACATAAGGCTCGGACCTACGCTTCCAGCGTTTGTAGGACCCGAAGTTCTTAACGTGCTGGTAGATAAATTTGCTATAAAGCCTATTACAACGGCGAAAGAAGACTTAGCCGCAATACTTGCCTAAATTTACGAAGCAGAGTCGCATGCAAATAAATAGAAGGAGAGCCGCCTAATGGAGGTTCTCCTTCTATTTATTTTGAAAGTGCAACGGCAACTTTTCGTTGGTTCATAATGTCTTTAGGATTCCGGAATCCTAAATATTCACAGTGTCTAAAATAATCTTTTATATATAAAGACAGGACATATTGACTTATATAATAAGCAATGATAACATAATCTTGCTTCAGAAAACCAAGATTAAAAATAGCACAACCTCTTTTAAACTTGGCTGCGTAAAATGCTTTTTCACGCAAGAACAAATCGTTGCTGTACATCACAGAGGTTCTGCCACATCTGTCAATACAGGCGATATAAACGCATCATTTGCCAACGACAGCGTGTGGAGCACCCACGCGGAAACATACAGTCACGATCTGAAAACTGCGCGAGTCAATATCACGATAGACGACAGCTCACTCCGGAACGTCGCACACAACTCCTATACCAACGGCGCGTTGAATAACGCGGGGCTCATCAACTTCGGAGAAAAAGCGGAGTGCGGATTCAAAACCGTGGAAGCCGCAAGCTACAACGGAGAAGCCGATAGCGCCCTCATTATGAAAACAGACATCAACGCCAAAGAAAAGAACGACAAACTCATAGTATCCGGCAGCGCCGAAGGCAAGTCAAAAGTGGCGGTCTACAACACAAAAGCAAGCGGTGTCGAACGCTCGGATGCTCTCATACTCGTCAAAGGCGACAGTACAAACGCGAAATTTGAACTTGGAAACGCAGACATGACCATCGGAGGAATTTCATACATATCCGCCGGGGCATGGAAATACAGACTAGAGAACAGCGAAGAAGCAAAAGGCAAAACAGCGTCTCCGGCAGTAGCAACAGTTCCAGCACGAGAATGGTACCTCATAAAAGACGGCACATCCGCCACGGGAGACGCCATAGCACAGGCAGCTATACAGCACGACCTATGGTACACAGAGACAAACACAATGACAAAACGTCTTGGCATATACAGAGATGACATGTGGAACGGCGGATTCTGGATTGAAGCTGCGGCAAACAAAGAAGACTTTAAAATAGAAAAAACCAACATGCTCAACGAAAACCAGAACTTCAAAACAGGCACAATAGGCTACGACTGGAAAAGTGAAACAGAAAATGGAGCCACATGGTACGGAATCATGGCGGGATACGGCAAAAGCAACTCCGACCTCGTAGGCGGAGTGGGAGACCTTGACGTCAAATCCTTCCATGCATCACTCTACGCCGTCCACAGAAAAACAGACGGACTCTACATCAACACAATACTCAAATACAACAAATACAAGAACGAAATGGAAATAACGCACAAAGACAGCTTCACCAAAGACCTCGCAGGGTACGACGGAGGAGAATGGGACCAGAATGGACTTGGCATATCACTCCAGGCCGGCAGAAAAATAGACCTAACCAAAGGCTGGTACGCAGAACCCCAACTCCAACTCTCCTGGAACCGCGTATTTGCAAGTGACTACACAACCAAAAGCGGCATCAAAGTAGACATAGACGACATAGACTACATAAGACTCAGAGGCGGACTCGTATTCGGCCGTCAGATAACCTACGCGGACGGCAGATTCCTCGACTACTACGGAGACATATCGGTAATCCACGACTTTGACGGAGATGCGACCCTAAGAATGAGCGGAGCGGAACACAAAAGCAGCCTGGGCGGCACCTGGGGCACCTTCGGCATAGGAGCGAACTACAAATACGCGGACGGCAAATTCGCCCACATAAGAGTCCAATACTCAGACGGCACAAGCTACAGAGAGCCGATAACGGTATATGCGGGACTCTCGTTCGAGACGAAATAGTGACTTAAAAACGGTTGATTATATGTCCCATTCGCAGCTCAGAGAGATATTATAAGCGGATAAAAATACCGAAACACAAGGGCGGAAGTCTCACCGGACTTCCGCCCTTACAGTTTTCATCCGCTAATTTCAGCCCCTTGAGCCTCCCCTCATAGGTACAATTATGAACACTCTAAGCGATTCGCGCAAAACAAAGAAGCGTTGTTTTGGCTCTATGTTTATGCCGGAAGGCGGAGTAAAAGCAACACCTTTGCAGTCAGCAGAGCAGATATTTGCCGCAAAATGTAAAAAAATTTTTCTTTGTGATATTATTTACTCAGATTTTAGATTTGTACTTAGCGATTGGTTGACAGAATTATACTGCTTCGCTTTACGCAATAATTACGGAGGTGTTGTTATGCCATCAAGGAGAGTTTGTTCAATTATATCCATTATTTGCGCCATGCTGCTGTCTCTGTCGTGTGCCGCCTATGCCTCGGAGTCCTCAGCGAATGCCCTGAAAAAATTATCTGAGGGTGAAAATGCGGCATCAAAAAATGATTTTAAGACCGCAATGAAGTTATACGAAGATGCTGCCGCTCAGGGGAGTGCGGAGGCAATGTACCGAATCGGTATGATGCTGGAAAGCGGCGAGGGTGCGGGCAAGGACGATGCGGCCGCCGCAGAATGGTATAAGAAGGGCGCTGCGGGAGGTTCTTTTTCCGCTGCGGGGCGTCTCGGAATATTGATGTACGACGGCAGGGGTGTGCCGGAGAATAAGACGGAAGCTATTAAGATATTGCGGAATGCGTCAGATTTTGGGGACGGGGATGCGTCTCTCATGATTGCAATGCTCTCCTATATGGGAGAGACTCTGCCAAAGGATCTCAAGGCCGCGGCGAAATATTTTAGACGCGCTGCAAGCTGCGGCAGCGGTATGGCAATGTTCTATCTGGGAAATCTCTTTGATGAGGGCGGCTATTATAAAAAGGATATGGATGAAGCTATGAGGTGGTATCGTCTCGGCGCTGAAAACGGAAGCGATGACGCTATGACGGCAATCGGAGTTTTGTATCATAACGGGAGCGGCGTGAAGACAGACTTTAAAGAGGCCGCCAAGTGGTATAAGAAAGCGGCGGACTTGGATAACACGACCGCGCTTTATAATCTTGCTCTGCTTTACGAAAACGGGCAGGGTGTGCCGAAGGATATGAAAGAGGCCGTTAGGCTCTATAAAAAGGCGGCGCAGCTCGGCGACGAAGATGCGGCAAAAGAGCTTAAACGGCTGAAGGTTAAATAAGGGGTGAATCGGATGAACAGTAGAATTAAGAATCTCACTCTCTGTATTCTTGCGGCGGTTATGCTGGCGGGAGCCTCGGCTCCTGTACTTGCGGCTTCCGCTTCGGATAATACATATTACGATTTGAGGCCGCGTCTGCCTAAAGTAAGAGATCAGGCGGAGTTCGGAATATGCTGGGCCTTCGGGATAACCGCCGCCATGGAATCGAACCTTATCCAGAAAGGGCTTGCGTCTCCCGAGATTGACCTTTCGGAATATTATCTTGCGTACTACACATTCAACGACGAGTCACCTGCACTCTATTCGTTTGAATCGCCGACAAAGAGCGGCTTTGACACGTCTGCAAACGAATGGCAGTCAACGGGCATAATCGTGCGCGGCACAGGTCCCGTGCTTGAATCCCGCGCACCGTATCCGAAATCGAAGAAGAGCGCGAAAATTCCGGCAGCCGCGCCTCGTGACTACAAGCTCAAAAACATTCTCTATATGGGCGAGTCGGAGTCTATAAATCCTCCGATAAAGGGCGACAGGATTGCCACGGTCAAGGCGCTTCTCATGAAATATGGCGCGGTGAGTGTTTCTTTGTATGTCCCCGACCCGAAAAACGACAACGAGGGCGCCATAGAGGCCTATATGAGCAAAGCCAACGGCTACTACAGCGGTTTTGTGTCCGAGGGGGCGGAAGGCAGTTCAAAAGTGAGAGATCCCAACCATATTGTCGCCGTGGTAGGCTGGGATGATAAGTTCAGCCGCGATAAATTCGGCGGAGGGCTTCACAAGGAGCTGAAGCCGAGGTCGGATGGCGCATGGATAGTCAGAAACAGTTGGGGAGAGGACTTCGGAGATAAGGGATATTTTTACGTATCATACGAAGAGGGGACTCTTACCGACGGTATCGCATACGACATGGTTCCCGCTGAACCGGACGAAACTATATACCAGTATAACAAGCTCGGCGTTGCGGACTTTATGAACGGCGACTGGATTCCCGTGCAGGAAAAAGATGTGAAAAAGACGGCTGCGGCATGGTGCGCCAATATGTATACTGCAAAGCGCACGGAAAATATTGTCGCGGCTGCGTTCTACACCGTGGCGCGCAATACGGTCTGCGAAGTATCCGTCTATACCGGCTGCAATGCCGGTGCTCCGACAAGCGGCAAAAAATCAGTCTCTTATAAAACGACAATAGAAGCCCCCGGATACTGCACTATAGACCTTCCCTCTCCCGCAAGCGTCTCCGAAGGAGAGAAGTTTTCTGTCGTTATAAAAGTCACCTCGCCGAACTACGCATTCCCGATACCTGTTGGGTGCAGGCTTCCTGATGTAAGGCTCTACGATAAATCCAGAGCCAACCCCGGCGAAAGTTTTATCTCAGCCACGGGGAAATATTGGACGGATACGACTGATATTTCACCGACTGCCAATGTCTGCTTAAAGGCGTTCGGAAAGAAGTAATTCATCCAAAGTATTACTTGCTTGACAATTGCACACGATTTGACACAAAAAGCGCTGAACCGAGTATTGACTGAGGTTCGGCGCTTTTTTACAGCGAAAAGTTCGCCCTATTCTTTGCGTGTGCTTCTTCCCCGTTCCATCTCCTTCCCTGCGGAAGAGACTCTTTTTGATATATAATGTATGTGAAATTTAGGAGGTGTGCGATTTGCATTTGATAATAGGACTTGGAATCGCGGTGCTTTTGATAACGGCATATATTATTTCCACCGTGTCAAAGCTGAAGGAGAACAGCGCCGCAATGGAGCAGGCAGCGCGCGAGCTTATCGTTCGGTTGCAAAGTGTTGAGGGACGGCTTGATGAAACAGAGCGCGCAGTCAACGAAAATTTTATCTCCATGAGAAAAGAGCAGAGGGAGGATTCCCGTGCGGGACGTGAGGAGCAGACAAAGGGAATAGCCTCCTTCGGTGATGCTCAGGCAAAGCGCATAAAGGAGATAGGTGATTTGCAGAGGGAGAGTATGCAGGCTTTTTCCATGCAGCTTACCAACATGAGCCGTCTTAATGAGGAGAAGCTCGAAGCTATGCGCGCAACCGTAGAGACAAAATTGCAGGAGCTTTATAAGAGTAACGAAGAGAAGCTTGAGAAGATGCGCGTTACTGTTGATGAAAAGCTGCACGAGACTTTGGAAAAACGTCTCGGCGAGGCTTTTGCCACGGTTTCCGACCGTTTGGAACAGGTGCATAAGGGACTTGGAGAGATGAAGGCTCTTACCTCCGATGTGGGTGACCTTAAGAAAGTTCTTTCAAATGTAAAGGTCCGCGGCATGTGGGGTGAGATGCAGCTTCGCACAATTTTGGAGCAGATTTTGACGCCGGAGCAGTATTCGGAGAATGTGGCAGTGCGCCCAAACAGCGGAGAACGAGTGGAGTTTGCGATATCGCTTCCGGGAGCGGGAGATGACAACCGCCCCGTGTGGCTGCCCATAGATTCTAAATTTCCTTTGGAAGATTATCAGCGCCTAATGTCTGCCTCCGAGGAAGGCGACCTGTCTGTGATAGCCGACGTGAGAAAAGCCCTTCGTACGAGAGTTCTCGATGAGGCTAAGGCAATTCGCGATAAGTATTTGGAGCCGCCCCATACCACAGATTTCGGAATATTATATCTGCCGGTTGAGGGGCTGTATGCGGAGGTTCTGCGCATAGACGGTCTGTGCGAGACTTTGGCACGAGATTTTCGTGTCGTGCCTGCCGGTCCCACTACGTTTACCGCACTTTTGAACAGTTTGCAGATGGGGTTCCGCACACTTGCCATAGAGAAGCGTTCAAGCGAGGTTTGGGTGCTGCTCGGAAAGGTTAAGACCGAGTTTGACAAGTTCGGAACCGTGCTTGAAAAGACAAAGCTAAAGATAGAACAGGCGGGAAAAGAGCTTGACAACGCGGGGCAGAGAAGCCGTGCCATCAGCAGAGCGCTGCGCGGCGTTGAAGCCGTGCCTTCCGACGCAGAAGCTTCTATTATTTCAATAGATACATCCGAAGAAGAGTAGTTATTTTATTAACAATTGGATTATAATGTGAGTGTACAGAGGCCATATTTGGCAAATTTATGAGGTAAGGTGGTACTTCCATGAATCAGAAAATGCACAGCATCGTTGACTCTAACTTTGACAGCCTGTTGTCCGATCTGAGAGAATCTGTCTCGCACGCCAGCGTGCTCGATGAATCAGCAATGACAGAGGAACACCCCTTCGGTAAGAACATGACGGAGGTTTTGGAGCACTTTCTCGGGTGCGCCGAGAAGCTCGGATTCAGAACCGAAAATATAAGAAATAAGTCGGGATATGCCGAGATCGGTGCGGGAGATAAGCTTGTCGGGGTTTTGGCACATCTTGATGTGGTTCCCGAGGGAGAGCATGCGGCTTGGATTGTGCACCCCTTCAGCGCAGATGTTGTAGACGGTAAGGTTTACGGGCGCGGCACGGTGGATGATAAAGGGCCGGCTTTCGCGGCGCTCTATGCCGCCAAGGCTCTTGCCGATGCGAAAGAGCTTGATTGCAGGGTCAGACTGATAGTCGGAGTCGATGAAGAGAGCGGAAGCCGTTGTATTCAGGACTACCTTACAACGGAGGAGATCCCCGAATGCAGTTTTTCGCCCGATGCCAGTTTCCCTCTGATAAATGCTGAGAAGGGAATTATGAGGGTTGCCCTTTCAAAGGCGTTTAAGGATTCCGACGCCCCCGCAAAATTGATTTCTATGAGCGCAGGAACGAGGTTTAATGTTGTTCCCGATAAGGCGGAAGCCGTTTTTGATGGAATTTTGAACATCAATTCCATTCACACTCTGCTTCAATCCGAGGGAATTAACGTGTCTTCCGATTCTGTCAGAACAACCGTAAAGGCAAAGGGTGTGAGCGCCCATGCTATGAATCCGGAGTTCGGAATCAACGCCGCTGTGCGCCTGATGGAAGCCCTGGCTGCCGCGGGGTGCGGCGAGCCCGAGGCTGCCGAATATCTTGCCGCGTTCGCAAAAGCCGCATCGGATACACGCGGGTCCGGGCTTGGTATAGATTGTTTTGATGATGTTTCAGGACCGCTCACCTGCAATGCCGGAATAGTACGGTATGAGAATAATGTGCTGAGCGTCTCTTTCGATATCAGGTATCCCGTTACGGTTTCGCAGGAGAGTGTGTATGAAAAACTTGCTCTGTCCGCAAAGAAACTGGGAGCCGAGTGTGAGCTTCTGGGAGGGGCAAAGCCGCTTTTTGTTGAGCCGGATACGCCACTTATCAAGAAGCTTCTGGAAGCATACAAGAACGTAACGGGGGAGGATGCCGAGCCAAGGAGCACGGGCGGCGGCACTTATTGCCGTAATCTGTCAAACTCCGTGTCTTTCGGCCCCAACTTCCCGGGTACTGTGGATCTCGACCACCAGCCGAATGAGTTTATCAGTTTGGATGATTTAAGAAAGATAACTCATATCTATGCGGAAGCGCTTTATTTGCTGGCTGATTAGCGTCCGTTGATTTTCTGCGAATAAACAAAGAGCCCCCCGAAAACGGAGGGCTCTTTGTTTTGGCTCTTTATTTCGGGGTTGAGTATCTTCCGATAAAGATTATCGCCTTGCTTGTGTTGTCTCTTATTACGTAGATGAAGGGGCGGTCTGCCGTGAATTCTATTGCCGGTATCTGCGGCTCAAGTGATGTTTTCATCATGATAACAGCCGTTGCCGCTGCTGCCTCCGTGCCCTCTTCGCCCACTTCGACAAAAGTCTTGTGTATTACGTCGCTTATTCTCATATTGTGTTTTCCGTTCATTGCGGAAAAGTCTGCCGATGCTGCGAACGCCGAGGGCATTCCCATTTTTTTCAGAACGTTGTTGAGTTCAAAGGTCTGTTCCGTCTTAAACTTAGGAACGGAAATTTTTACCCTTTTCATTTCCATAGAAGCGGCTATCCTGCCGAATTCTTCCGCCGTGAGCTTCTTTTCTGTTTCCGCAATGTCCCTGCCCTTTTCGGGAAGGAGAATGATCATTGAGAATCGTCCGTTTTTATACGGAAGCTCCGCCGCTTCAAGTCCGTCCCTTTTTGTGTATTTGACGGTGTCTCCGGTTCTTGACATCATCATAACCGTCGCTGATTTTCCCTGAGTCACCCAGAATGGCATATCGTGCGTGTTTCGTGCCTCAAACTGTTCCGCCCAGTCTGATTTGAAATATATTGCGTTTGTGATAACCATAGGCGTGCTTTTTGTGAGCGCTCCGTCGCTGATTATATTCTTAATTTTCCCCTGAGTGTGTCTTGATACCCAATCGTTGATAGTCTTTGCTGCGGACGAGGGATTTACCGCGTAGTTCAGAGGAGTAAGCCCCGCTCCGTAGTTTGTTCTCACTGTCTGCACAAATTCCGGCAGAAGTTTTTCCTGTTTTGCGGGCCATATTGCGTTTGCCGCGTTTACGTTGGCGATATCTTTAGGAATTGAATTCAGCGAGTTGATGAGCGCCGCCATGTTTTGATGTATGTCAGGCGACAGGTAGAGTGTTCTCGCCATTTCCTGCTCCGTGATGCCTCTTGCTCCCGCGTATGTCATAGCGAGCGCGGATGATATGCTGTATGGGGAGAGGAAGAGGTTGCCTTTGCTTTCCGCAAGGTTTTTGTATATGTCAAATGTGAATGAGTTTATAGATTCCGCGGCTCTCAGAGTTATGCTGCGTTCGCGTGCGCTCGGCTTATCTGCCGTGCCGCCGAGTCCCGCAGCCGCCGCGCAGTTTTCTATGTCGCTGCGCAGCTTGAAGTAGTCGTAGCCCTTTTTTTCAAGCTCCGTTCTAAAACCGTTGGCAAGCTGTCTTAAACTTGAAAGTTCGTCTTTGCCGAGCTTTGTGACGTCCGATTCTGCGCGGTTCAGAGCGACAACAATCATGTCCGCAACTTGGCTTGCGGTGTAGGCGCTTTTGCCGGGGGAGACTTTTTCGAGTATGAGCCCCTTGTTGCTCAGTATTTCAAGCGAGTGGTATGTCCAGTGGTAAGGGGGTATCAGGTCAGGCGTTTGAGCCGTTGCCGGTATCGATGCGGTAAAGAGTGAAAGTACCGCGACAAGCATCAGTAGTTTTTTCATCATGCAGTGACCTCCTGTTTATTCGTTTACATCAGACATTATATATTTGCTCCTGTTATATTTCTTTGGTATTCATGCCTATTGTGACCTTCATCAATTACCTTGATAGGTGTTAAAATGGTTGTGCAGAATGAGTTTATAGGGAGGAATTTATATGCCTGCAATGATTGTTGACCCCTCAAAATGTACCAAGTGCGGAGTCTGTTTGAAGGCCTGCCCATCAGGAATAGTTTCTTTCGGAGATACGGGACTTCCCGAAATGGATGTACGTCTTGCTTCAAACTGTATAGAGTGCGGACATTGCGCACTTTTTTGCCCCGCTTCGGCAAACAGTCTCTCATTTTTGAGCGCGGAAAAAATGGTTCCCGCAAATACGCTTGAAATGCCTTCGGAGCGCGCAGCTCTGAATCTTATTAAAACTAGGCGCAGTATCCGCCGCTTTAAAGATGAATCTGTGCCCAAAGACGTCATTGCCGAAATTTTTGAAGCTGTCAGGATGGCGCCAACAGCGTCTAACTCTCAGCCTGTCCGCTGGATCGTAGCTCACGACAGCTCTTTGACCAAGGAAATAGTGAATCTTATCCTCTGCTGGATGCGCGAAGAAATTTTTAAGAATCCTACCTCGCCTGTGGCGCTTCTCGGTGCGCACATGATCGCAAAGGCCCGCGAGGGTGAGGACGGTCTTTTGCGCGGCGCGCCTCATGCCGCAATCGCCGTAGTTCCCAAGAGCTACAGATGGCCCGAGGACGGCTCTATTGCCCTTACTTATTTTGAGCTTGCCGCTCACGGGATGGGCGTAGGCGCCTGCTGGGGCGGGTTTTTAACGATGGCGGTCAGGAAGTTCGCACCTCTGCGCGAATTTTTGGGAATCGGAGAGGACGAGCACATTTGCGGTGCTCAGATGTTCGGCTATCCCGCTTTGGAGCCTGTAAGGCAGTTCCCGACCAGAAAAGCGCCGGACATTACATGGCTTGAGCCAAAGGCTGCCGAGAATGAATAAGAATTATACACTTGCCACAACAATCAGAGTTCGCTACAGCGAGACTGACCAGATGGGCGTTGTGTACAACGCGAACTATCTGGATTGGTTTGAGATTGCAAGAACCGAACTGTGCCGTCTCTGGGGTACGCCGTACTCCAATTGGGAGGAACAGGGACTTTTGCTGCCCGTTGTGGAGGCTCACTGCCGCTATAAGCACCCGACACGCTATGATGAGCAGATACAGCTCTGGTGCAGGGTGTCAGAGGTAAAGATACACAGTGTTACATTTGAATACAGAGTAATGAGAAAATCGGACTATAAGCTTCTCGCGGAAGGCTGGACAAAGCATGGCTGCACGGACAGAGAGGGGCATCTGTACCGCAAGGAGCACCCGTTTTATATCTGGATGCGGGACAGTGCCGCCGGGGCTGAACCTGCTGCCGAATGAGGCGCGCCGCCTTTTCTCTTACAGAGCTTCTTGTCGTCATATCAATACTGATTCTTCTGGTTTCTTTATCCTCTGTCGCTTATTACGAGAAATCCGACAAAGACCTTTTGGCAAGGGAGTCAGAAGATATGGTTCTTTGGTTCTACTCCGTTATGACTCTTGCTAATGACGAGGGAAGTTCCTTTAAGCTCTATGTCACACAAAGAGAGAGCGGCGAGTATGAATTACGAGCCGTGTATGACGGAGAGTCTTACCGTTCCGCAAAAAATATCTATACGTCCTCGCGTGTTAATATCAGGAACGAAGGCGGAAGCGGCATAATGACCTATAACGGAAAGTGGCAGACGATGTCGCCGGGGCTCTCACTTTCGATAAGATCAAAAAAAACGGGAGGCGGCAAACTCTTTCTGACAGTTTCAGTCTACGGGCTGGTCGAGATAAAGCATAAGCTTTCATAGTTCGAATGTAGGAGTGTGTCCGATGGGAAAAGGAATGTCGTGGCAGCAGGAGATAGATTTTCAGTGCAGCTTTGGAATATGGCCATTCAGGAAGACTCTTGAGATATCTCCTAACGGATTTACGTGGTGCGGCGAAAATTTTCCGCTTAAAAGCATAACCCGCCTCCGTTGGGGAATAGACCAGAAGAGGGGCGGTATATTCCCAAAGCGTATTTGCACCGCCACCTTCGGAACGGAGAAGAGAGAGTTCACGATCAGGACTCAGCAGAAAGATTTTTACACGCATCTCACCGATAGATATTGGAAAGCAGTGGGAAGGCGTCTTTTGTCTGAGATGACAGAAGGACTTAAGACCGGCAAAAGGTATGACTTCGGACGGGAAGCCTCTGTAAGCGACGACGGACTATTTAAGAAGGGCAGAGCCATACTCGGAAGTGCGGGAGATACTTTTTATCCGTGGGAGGATCTTCAGTGGGGAATCGTGAACGGATATCTGTGCTTCGCCCCGAAAAACGATGATCAAAAGCTGCTTGTGGGGCTCTCTTTCTTGAGCGTGGATAATGTTCATGTGCTTAACGTTGCGCTTGCAATGCTGGCTAACTGCGATAATAGAAAAAAGCTCAGCGCTGCGGAGCGTTAGACCGCAAGCTTGCAAACCGGAACTTCTTACTTGCGGAGCTGAATACGACCGGAAGAGAGTGCATAGAAAATCGAAACGGAGTTCACTATCCTGTTTGGACTCCCGTTTTCGAAACCTGTTCACCTTAAAGTGTGAGCATGATTGGAGTTGATTCTATGAGACTTAGGGGAGCGGCGTTTGTTTTAGCCTTTTTGTTGTATGGCGTCGCGGCGCAGAGCAGTGCGTCGGCTTCGGAAAGAGTTATACCATTCCCAAAGGGGCATGACACTCTTACGGAAGGAGCTTCCTCCTATGCGGGAAAGTCGGACGCAAAGGATTCCCCGTACTTTAAGACGCCTGATTTTTACAATATGAAGAGCGACGGCCGCGGACTTTACATTATCACAGGATACAAGACATATCAGCAGACCAACGAAACCTCCTGCGGCCCTGCTGCGGCTTTGACCGTGCTGCACTATTACGGAGTGAAAACGTTTGACGAACCGAAGCTTGCGGAACTGATGGGTACTATAAATACAATGGCGCCTGATTCTTCGGAGATAGGCACAAGCACCCTGAAAATTGTGACATTCTTTGAATCCCTTGACTGGAATGTCACGTCCAGCCTGACAAGTGCGGACAAAAACGGAGTTAGCTTCAAGAGCATCGAAGAGTTCCGCAAATTTGTCATATCAAATATACATAGCGGAATTCCCATAATGGCGGAAAATATGTACTGGGGCGGGCATTGGCGCGTCATAATCGGCTATGACACTATGAACACTCCGCAGATTGAGGACGATATTCTCATATACTCGGACAGCTATGATGTAAACGACCATAAGCAGGACGGTTATATGGCGGAGAACGCCGGACTTTTCTACTATACGTGGATGGACGTGGGGATGCTGCCGCCGGGTCAGCAGTTGCAGCAGTGGGTTACTGCTCACCCGAAAGAGCATAAGCAAAACAAGTGAACGGAACACAAAAGACGCCCGCCTGAGCGGACGTCTTTTTACTCTTATAATTTAGAGAGTTGTCTTTGAATATTCGTCGCGCATGCCTTTGACGGCTGCTGCGAGTGCTTCGGGGTCGAGAACCATTTCCATCATAGAAATCTGCTCTTCCCACTGTGCGGGATCGCACTCTGAACGAATTGCTTCATCAAAAATGTGGTATACCGCGAGTCCCAACGAGACTCCTGCAAGTGGCCCTGCGAATGTCGGATCGCCGTTAGCGACGGTTTCGGCGTAGATTTCTGCGCCTTCTGCGTCAGAGGAACCAAGTATTACTACACAGTTCTCTGCTCCAAATTTTTCAGCCGCATCCATGATGCGCTGCTGATTCTGCAAGTCCATTGCTCCTGCCGCGGTTCAGACAAAGCACTCGG
>CAZBYL010000048.1:0-17176 GCA_964496275.1 uncultured Synergistaceae bacterium
GATGAATTCACGGGACGCCTGATGTTCGGACGCCGCTACTCGGACGGACTTCACCAGGCCATTGAAGCCAAAGAGCGGGTCAAGGTCGGCCGTGAAAATCAGACTCTAGCCACGATCACGCTGCAAAACTACTTCCGCATGTACTCCAAGCTTGCCGGTATGACGGGAACCGCGCTTACGGAAGCAGAAGAATTCAAAGAAATTTACGGACTGAGCGTAATTGTTGTTCCCACTCACAGACCTATGGTTCGCGACGACCATGCCGATTCCATATACAAAACGGTAATCGAAAAATATAACGCCGCTGCGGACGAAGTTGCCGAATCCTACGCCAAAGGGCAGCCTGTCCTTGTCGGCACAACCTCAATAGAACACTCCGAGCAGGTCAGCCGTCTGCTTCGCGCACGCAAAATACCGCACAACGTCCTTAACGCAAAGGTGCATGATAAAGAAGCGTCGATAGTCGCTCAGGCGGGACGTTTGGGCGCTGTAACTGTAGCAACGAACATGGCCGGCCGAGGCACGGACATCGTGCTCGGAGGAAACCCGGAATTCCTCGCAAGGGAAGAAATGGTGCGCAGAGGACTTGATTACAAAGCCGACCACGCAGAATACGAGGAAGTGCTTGAGGAGTTCCGTACAGTGTGCGCATCTGAACATGACAAGGTTATCTCGGCCGGAGGCCTTCGCATCATAGGAACGGAACGCCACGAGTCGCGCCGTATAGACAACCAGCTTCGCGGACGTTCGGGAAGACAGGGAGACCCGGGGGAGAGCAGATTCTACATAGCTCTTGAGGATGACCTTATCCGCCTATTCGGCGGCGACAGAGTTCAGACCATAATGGAAAAGCTCGGCATGGAAGAGGGAGAGTGCATAGAACACTCTCTGCTGTCCAAAGCCATCGAGAATGCACAGAAAAAAGTAGAAGAGATGCACTTTGACATAAGAAAGCAGCTTCTCTCGTACGATAACGTGATGAATCAGCAAAGAGAGGCTGTATACAAAGAGCGCAGTGAGATTCTGAACGATAAAGACATAGTGTCAAGAACTCTCGGCGTTATAGAGGACACAGCTCAACTGCAGCTGGACAAAATATTTGCCGACAAGAACGCGGACGAACCGGATGTACAGTCCGTATGCATAAGGCTGAACGCCCTCTTCTGGCCCGGAATATCGCGCCACATAGAAAAAGTTCAGGCTGAAACCGAGCTTGAGGACGCGTCGCGCGCGCTCATAACGGAGATACGCGAAAGGTTCAGACAGAAATCCGAGGACCTGGGCGAGGAAGTCGCGGAGCACATATTCCGATACATATTCCTGCAAGTTCTTGATACGAACTGGAAAGAGCACCTCCTTGCGATGGACGAACTGCGCCGCGGAATAGGTCTGCGTGCAATAGGACAAAAAGATCCGCTTCTGGAATATCAATTTGAATCCTTCAATCTGTTCCAGGAAATGCTTGTGCAGGTACGTGAGGGGATAACGGAGTTTGCTCTGCGTGTCTCGGTCGTCACCCCCGAGCAGGAACAGAACAAGAAAAAATGGGTGGAAAGCCGTGACGCACTCGATATCCCATCAGACAAAATGAGATACGGCGACGACGCGGAAAACCCGGGCACAATGGCAACAGCTCAGAAAACTCAGCCCATTGTCAATCTCCAGAAAGTGGGACGCAATGACCCGTGCCCGTGCGGAAGCGGCAAAAAATACAAGCAGTGCTGCGGAAAGTAAGGGGGAGCATCTGATGAACGGAGCAGTTAAAAAAACAGCGGCAGCTCTTTTTGCCATACTATTTCTTATTGTCTCCGCAGCCTCTTCGTCGGCGTGGGACGCTGTTTCTGAGGTTAGAAGACTGAACAAAGAGGCTCCCTCGCTTGACGGATTTGCCGGAGCCGAGGCTCTTGTGTGGCTTAGAAACAGTGATTTCAGAATGTTGACGGACGGCACAATGGAGCATACGCGCCGCGTAATAGTTATGATGGGCGAGAAAATCCCCGACTCTTGGAAAACAATGAAATTTGCAATTCCCTCGGACGGTACTCTGACCATAGAAGATGCCGCTTGGTACAATCCTATGACCGGTTTTAAGGAAGGTTCCCTATACGTCTCCGACGAGACACTTTCGGGCGGAGCCGCCGGCAAGGTCGTCTCCACTCCCGACGATGCGGTCGGAAGAGTCGTCGTTCTCTCCATACGAGAGACACATGAGAAACACTACGGTGTTGATGCGACCATTCCCATGGCGGGTTCCCTGCCTATATGGGAACAGAATGTCTCCGTAGAAGCTCCCGCAGGACGCGAACTCTACTGGCTGGGAAAGGACATAAAGGATCCCGTTATCACCAAAGAATCCGGTACCGAAACCCACAGATGGACAATTATGAACCAGGAGCCGTGGAACGGCGACGGATTTGTCGTATATCTGCGCCCGAGCCTCACTTTCAGCACAAAAAAAGGAATAAACCAAAGCCTGCGCGATATGGCGGCTCTCGAACAGTCTGTGCCGACCCTTCCCATACCGTCCTCCGCTGCAGTGAAGGGCGACAAAACAAGAGCCGGCATCAAGCTTATGGAATGGATGGCGCAGCCGGAGCGCACATTGCGCCATTATCCCAAAAATATGGTGCGTGATGCCGATAAGCTCCCTGCGGAGGGACCTTGGACTCAGTGGGAGCAAACTCTTATTCTCAATAAACAGCTTAGGAAACTCGGCTGGGAATCAAGCGTATGGTGGCAGCCTGTGGGAGACGTTGACAAGGACAGCCCCGCATCATCTGAACTGTGGTCTGCTCCCGTATTGCAGCTTAATGGCAAAGATGGCAAGAGCACTGTTTACCGCGCAGGCCAGACTTCCGAGTTTGGTGTAACAGCTCCGTCTGTTGCCGGTTCGGTCATATACTCCCTTAAAGACGGAGAGTTCATTACAAAAAATGTAACGGTTGGCAGTCCCGCAGACCATAAGCTTTCACTGCTGTGGATACTGAAACTGAACGATGTCGGCCGCGCTTCCGGCACTCTTACAATAACCGCGTCAGGCGGCTGGACGACGCTATTTTCGGATGGGAATATGCCGTCAAAGGCAAATCTCACGGAATTTTTGAAGAGCAAAGTCAACTTTGCAATTCCCGGCATGGCGCTGACTCCCACGAGTGTATCTCCGACAAAGACAGGCTACAAGCTTGATTTTGCGGTGGAGTGCGCTCCGGGGCTTATCTTGGCCGGAAATCTGCTGCTCAGGCTTCCCGGCGGAGTTCCCACAAGAGTCGGAGAGATGATTAACAAAAACTCAGAGTACACATTGCGTTTTCCGTTCATACTGGAACAGAAGGTGCGGATGGATATGCCGGGCGGATATAAGATCATACAGGTTCCTACAGTAAAAAAACTCGGAGAGGGCAGCAAAGCGGTTCTCAAAGAATCCATAACGCACTGGCCGAAAAAAGCGCAGCTTCTTGCCGATAGTCTTTGGGTTGTGAAAACGATTCATATAGACAAAGCGCTCGGCGGCGTGATGAGAGAAGAGCTGAATGCGTGCCTGCGCTGGCCAATACTTGACATTCCGTTCAGAAAGTAAAAATTGATTTTTATATTTTTTAAACATTTACGTTGAAGAGGTGTTTTATGTTGCAGAATATGTCAGAGGAACTCAAATCCCTGCTTGAGAAGGCAGTGGATAAGGCAGCATCGGAGCGCGGATATCAGATTCCGGAAGGTTTTACAGTCCGTTTGGAACGCCCGAGACAGGCGGGACACGGTGATTGGGCCACTAATATCGCAATGCAGCTTGCAAAGCCGTTCGGAACAAATCCGAGAGAACTTGCCGCAGCTATTGCCGCGTCAGTGCCGATAGGAGATGTCGTTGAAAAAGTGGAAGTTGCGGGTCCCGGCTTTATGAACTTTACCCTTGCCTCTTCTTGGATAACCGAGTCTGTGCGTACTGTAATCGATAAAAAAGACGACTACGGACGCGTTGACGAGGGGCACGGACGCAAAGTTCAGGTTGAGTTCGTCAGTGCAAACCCAACAGGACCTCTTCACATGGGACATGGAAGGGGAGCTGCGGTTGGAGACATCACAGCATCCATTCTCGACTTTGCCGGCTGGAATGTTGAGCGCGAATACTACACAAACGATGCGGGACTCCAGATGGAGCTGCTCGGAAAATCGGCTCAGGCACGCTACTTTGAAGCAATAGGCAGAGGGGCTGAGGCTCCAATGCCGGAGGACGGCTACCACGGCGAATACATGAGCGATATCGCAAACATGTTTGTCGATAAATATGGAACAACTCTGGCCGAAAAGCCGCTTGAAGAGACGCTTGAATTTTTCTCCGTGGAGACGGGCAAGATCGTTCTCGGAATGATAGAGAAGGATCTCGCCGATTTCGGCGTAAAGTTTGACGTCTGGTTCTCGGAAAAATCACTTTACGACAACGGCTGTGTGGAGCCTGCCATGCAGGCTCTGAAAGACAGGAACTACGCCTACGAGCAGGATGGGGCTCTCTGGTTCCGCTCCACGATGTTCGGAGACGACAAAGACAGAGTGCTTATCAGAACAAACGGCGTTCCCACATACTTTACGTCCGATGTCGCGTACCTCAAAAATAAATACGACAGAAAATTTGAAAAACTCATATATGTCTGGGGCGCCGACCACCACGGTTACGTTCCGCGTATCAAATCCGTGAACAAGGCGTTCGGCTATCCCGATGATGCTCTCGATGTGCTTCTCATTCAGATGGTCAACCTCCTTCGCGACGGCAAGCCCGTGCAGATGTCAAAGAGAGCCGGAACGATAATCACGCTCCGCGAAATTATGGAAGAGGTCGGAGTTGACGCAACGAGATTCTTCTTTGTAATGAGACGCTGCGACAGCACTCTTGATTTTGACCTCGAGCTCGCAAAGAAAGCTACGTCCGAAAATCCGGTATTCTATGTGCAGTATGCGCATGCCCGTATATGCAGCATATACAGAGAGCTCGCGGACAGAGGAATAGCCTTCCCGTCAATGGAAGACTTCGATGTCTCATTGCTCACCGACCCTTCGGAGCTGAACCTTGCGAAGGCTGTATCCAAACTTCCGGAAGAAGTTGCCAAGGCAGCGGCGGAATTTGCTCCGCACCGTATCGCTTACTATGCGACTGAGCTCGCAGAGGCATTCCACTCTTTCTACAACAGCCAGAGAGTTTTGGGTGTGGAAGAGCCGGTAATGAAATCGAGAGTCCTGCTTATGGAGTCCGCAAAAATTGCGCTCAAAAACACACTGACCCTTCTCGGCGTATCCGCGCCGGAGAAAATGTAGAGTCTCCGTATCGGACTAAGGGTTATCCCTGTGACTCCTCCCAGAATACGATGGATAATTTTTGCCGCGGCGGTAACTTTTCTCACCGCCGTTCTCCTGATATCATTCTTCAAAGAGATCGAGAGAGTAGATAACTTGTCGGATGCTCTCGACGCCAGAATGGAGGAACTTGTCAGGGAGGAGCGCAAATCACAGGAACTTGAACAGAAAATTGAGTACTACAGCACACCGGAAGGAATAGCGCGCCTTGCAAGAGAGCAGTTTAATCTTGTGAGGTCCGGTGAAAAAATATATAAAATCGAAGTTGTTTCAAAAGACCCCTTGCATTAGCAATGAATAGGTGATATATTTCTAAATTGCATGTCCCTGTCTCTTTTTCAGAAAGAGACCAAAGTCCAAAGGGAGGAGGTGAAATACGTGCGATCATACGAAATGGTAGTTATTTTCCAGGCGGATCTCGAAGACCATAAGATGGTATCGGAGGAAATCGCCGAGGTCGTGCGCGGTTTAGGAGCAGAGGTAGAAAAGGTGGATCTCTGGGGCAAAAAGCGTTTTGCCTATCCTATCGAAAAAAAGCTCGAGGGCTTCTACGTTCTCTATACGTTTAAGCTCGACCCCGCGCAGGTGAAGGAAATGGAGCGTCTCCTGAGCCTGAAAACCCAGGTTATACGCCAGATGGTAGTAAACCTGGAGGAGAAGTAGCCCAATGTCCAGAGACTATAACAGAGTTATAATCATGGGACGCCTGACAAAGGATCCCGACATAAGGTTCACGCCGAACAAGCAGAAGGTTGCCCGCATAACGGTTGCGACCGGACGCCAGTGGAAGAACAAAATGACGGGAGAACTTCAGAGCCACACCGATTTCATTCCGGTCACGGCGTGGAGTTTTTCAGCGGATCTTTGCGAGAAATACCTCAAAAAAGGACGTCAGGTTCTTGTTGAGGGGCGCATAAGCACACGTGACTATGATGATGTTAAAACAGGTACGCACAAATGGGTTACGGAGGTCGTAGCAGACAGCATTGTTCTTCTTGGCTCGGGCCGCAGGGAAGACGAAGGATCGTCAAACGAATATCAGCAGCGTCAGCCGTCAGGACACTCACGCCCTCAGGTGTCGGATGCAGTGACATCGGGCGGCAACATGGGAAGTCTGCGTGACGAAGCAGGATTCGAAGATGAATTTCCTCTCGATTTCTCCGAATTGGGAGGCCCCGAAGGTCAGGAAGACGTAGAGATACCGTTCTAGGAAGAGGTGGAGTCTTAAATGGAGAATTCTTTTAACCGCAAACGCCGCAAGCGCAGACCTAAGGTTTGTCATTTCTGCGTTGATAAAATCGAACACGTAGATTACAAAGAAATAGAAAAGCTCAAGAAGTACATTACTGAGCGCGGAAAGATAGTCCCCCGCAGAGTAACCGGTACGTGTGCAAAGCACCAGCGTCAGATCACAAGAGCAATCAAACGCGCAAGAATAATTGCTCTTCTGCCGTTCACATCGGATTAAATTTTTCGCGTAACTGGTATAATACAGAGAGGGCCTCTTGGCTCTCTCTTTTTTTACAGACGACATGGCCGGAGGTTTATTCGTGAAAGGCAAAAAAAGCTTAGAATTCGCCCTTTGGGTGGCATTAAGCGCCCTTATGTACATGGTTGGAATATCGGTTGCCATCGCAGCGCCCTTGGTTATCCTTGCCGCGCCCGTGCCCTTTATGATGATCGTTAGAAGATTCGGCCACAAAGAGGCGTTTATAGCGCTGTTCCTCTCTGTCGGTCTGATTCAGGTGCTTTCCGGAACGGTATCCGCCATTATGTTTATGATAGCTTTTGCGATATTGGGAACCTCGATGGGAATGCTCTCTCTCAAAGCGAAGAGCGGCGTGGACTACATTGCCTCAGCTCTTTTTGCATCCGTAATGTCCAAAGTTGTCCTGATGGTGATATTCACAAAAATGGCAGGGGTTAATCCTTTTGTCCTCACTCCCGAAGCGGCCGAATCCATGGTTAATTCTTTCTCCTCAGTTCTGAGCGGAGCGGGAATTTCTCCGTCGTCGTCATCTGTGCAGGACTATGCCAGAGAAATGGTCGAATCAATATCCTTGCTCATGCCGACGATGCTAATACTTTTTGCGGCGCTGGATACAATTGTTTCCTACTCTGCCGTAAAATTCCTGCTCACGCGCTTCAACGACAACTCCTTTATCTCGCTTCCGCCGTTTGGTGCGTGGCGCTGCCCCAAAAATATTCTGTGGGCTCTTCTTGCGTCGCTCATCATGGACGTTGCGAGCAAAGCTTTTCCGGACCAACGTATATTCACCGTCATCTCGGTAAACCTTATGGAGGTTATGCGCGGGGTATTTATGATTGAAGGGCTCTCTTTGATGTGGTACTTTATGACAAAGAAGGGCATCGGAAAATATGTAAAAATCGCGGCTGCGTCATTTTGTGTTCTATTCTCGCCCGCTTCGTATATATTATCTATGGTGGGAATCTTCGATATCTGGTACGATTTGCGCAAACGCATAAGGAGGAAAAAATAAATGAAAGTTATATTAAAGCAGGATGTAAACAAGATAGGCAAGGCCGGAGAAATCCTTGAGGTCTCCGACGGTTACGGGCGTAATTACCTTATAGCCAGAGGATTGGCAGAAGAGGGCACACCCGGCAGACTTCGCGAAAACGAAGAGCTCAAAAAGACCCAGAAGGTAAGAGATGACAAAAAGCTCAAACTTGCGGAAGAAGCCAAGAAAAAACTGAGCGGCAAAGTCGTGGCAATTAAAGTTAACGCAGGCGAGGGCGGCAAACTTTTCGGCAGCGTAACAACCGCTCAGATAGCGGATGCTGTGACATCATCCTACGGAGTTGCCGTTGATAAAAAGGATATTAAAATAGACGACGCCGTTAAGCAGGCCGGAAGCTATGAATTTAAGGTGCGCTTTGCAACGTCGGTTGAAGCCGTAATGACGCTGAAAGTGGAGACTGAATAGTTTGAACAATATTGGCGGAGCAGACAGGATTCCGCCGTTTAACCTTGAGGCGGAGCGTGCCGTACTTGGCGCGGCTCTTATCGAAAGAGACGCGCTTATCACTCTTGTAGAGGGACTTTGTGCGGATGATTTTTATGACCCCAGACACAGAAGCGCGTTTGAGGTCATGTCTGCCATGTACACAAAAGAACTTGCCGTAGACGCCTTGACCTTTAAGGACGAACTCGTAAAACAGGGTTTGGAAGAGCGGATAGGCGGGCTCCCATTTATAGGGGCTCTTTTAGACGCGGTGACGAATACCGCCAACATTGAGCACCATGTCGGCATTGTCAGAGATAAATCAATACACAGAAGCCTGATAACTGTTGGCAGCGAAATATCCAGGCTCGGTTTTTCCGAGGATATGGAAGTGGACGAAGCCCTTGACACGGCGGAGCAGCGAGTTTTCGACATAGTTAAATCCGGCGGCAAGACCACAAATATCCGTGCTTCAAAGGATGTCGTAAAATCGGCTCTTGCGGAAATTGAGAAGCGGCTTGCCGCAGGCGTATCTATGACCGGCGTGCCGACAGGTTTCAAAGTTTTTGACAAAATCTCCGGCGGACTTCAGTCCGGAGGGTTGTACATACTTGCGGCTCGTCCCGGTATGGGAAAAACGTCATGGGCGATTAATGTCGCCCAGTATGCGGCAATGCAGGAAAATATTCCTGTTCTGGTGTTCAGCCTTGAAATGTCTGCCGAGCAGATAGCGCAGAGAATGCTTGCAGCGGAGGCGGAAGTTAACCTAAACCAAATATGCGCTTCCAGAAATATACAGAGTGACCAGTGGAATCTGCTCTCAAAGGCTGCCGGAAGAATATCCGTCTGCCCTCTCTATATCGACGACAGTTCCAACCTGAGCACTTTGGATATGCGCGGAAGGTGCAGACGTTTCTTTGCCAAACATAAATCCGAAAAGGGGCTTGTCGTTCTGGACTACTTGCAGTTGATGAGTATTCCGAGAAAAATAGAGAACAGACAGCAGGAAGTGTCCGAAATATCACGTGCGCTCAAGGGAATAGCCAGAGAATTCAAAGTTCCGGTGCTCGCTCTCTCCCAGTTGTCCCGTGAAGTCGAAAAGAGAAAAGAGAGCAAAGTTCCGCTGCTTTCCGACCTTAGAGACAGCGGCGCCATTGAGCAGGACGCGGACATGGTTCTTTTCCTGTACAGAGATTCTTACTACAACAAGGAATCCGAAGATGCGAGCGCATGTCTCAGTGTTGCAAAGAACAGGAACGGCCCCACTCAGGATATCACTCTTATTTTCTTCAATGAATATGCTAAATTTAAAAATGCACTGGGCAACATGTAGCTTGGGAGGCTTTGAGGATGAAAAACGCCCTGACAAACAGCGGCAAAAAAACTTACGGAAATAAAGGAAGCGCAGGAGGAGGATTTTTGTCTTCTTCCTTCGAAAAACCTTTGGTTCCCTCTTTCCTTTTTTATTACATGATATTCGTCGCTCTGACGCTTCCGAACCTCATCTTCTCCGGCACTACATGGTTCGACACCCTCCACATAATGAAGTGGGTCTTTGCCATGGTTCCGATAGCCCTTATATCGCTTGCAGGCGGAGTATCTCTCTGCCTGTTCGGAGAAGAGAGAACGGGTTTTAAACTTGATCCGTTCGGATGGATTTGGCTTCTGATGCTAGGTTACATCTCAATTCAGCCTGCATGGGTCAACATAACTTCTTGGTCCACCTTCGTCAAAGAATGGCTGTTTTTTGCCACGCTGTTCGGAACCTATGTCTTTTGCTACAACCTTTTCAAGGACAGCGGATACCACAAACTGGTACTTTGGTTTGCAAATATCAATGCCGCGATAAATGTAGTCTTTGCGGAACTGCTCATACGCAACATGAACGGTTCGTTCCCCTTCATTATGAACGTGCCCGGAAATTACATCGGCAACACGGGGCAGCAGGAGATGTTCGGGCTTTGGATGGCTATGGCTCTGATGAACGGCATATATCTTCATGTCGCGTTCGGAAACGAAGAGGGACGCTCTCACCAGAAACGGTGGATGCAGTTGGGCAACCTGTTTCTCCTTGTCGTAAACGCGTGGGGGCTGTGGAATTCCACCACAAGGGGCGGTATGCTCTCTCTGCTTGTCGGGACGGCAGTTCTTCTGATAATAGTTTTGAGAACGCAGGATAAAGCGAAACTAAAGAGAATGGCGCAAATGGTGTTCGTCATAATCTTTATGCTCGCTGCAACCTTGGGAATCGGCAAGATAACAAACGTCGGGCGTTCCGCTGCCCTAGTCTCAAAAACGGCTGATATGTTCGAGAACGCGGCAACCGTGGGCAACAGAATAGAAATATGGCGCAGCAGTTGGGCCGTATTTGCCAACGATCCGATAAGGGGCGTGGGAATAGGGCATTTCAAATGGCACTATCTCGACGGCCAGCGTATGGCTTTTGAGAAATATCCCGACACCGACTGGCAGTTCACTTACTGGGCTCACAGCGAATATATTCAGTGGCTTGCGGAATTCGGAATATTCGGAGGGATACTGCTTTTGATTGCCGGAGTATGGTGGCTCTGGAGCTTTGTCTCCGCCATGATAATGAAAAAAGAGCTCTCGTCCGAAGCTATGTGGGCATGCTCCATGATTTTCCTAATATGGTTTGACGCTATTTTCAGCAGACCCTTCCACAGAATAGAGAATGTTCTTTGGCTTGCCTTTGCGTTTGCGATAGCAAACAGGGAGCTCCTGGTCTCTGAATGCAGGTGGACAGAGATACGCCACTCTTGGATTTTCCGAGTTTTGGGATTCTTCTTCGCCGTAATTTCTATATGCGGCCTGATCTTCCTAGGCACAGGACTTGTCGGTGACAAGTATCTCCGCAGCTCTGTCATGACGAATAATGCGGGGCTTCAGGCATATCGTATAAGCAAAGCCCTTGCTCTGCCGATGGCGCGGGACGAGGCGGAAGAGCAGTACGCGTATCACCTTATGGCAGTCGCCAAGGTTACAGGAAAACAGGAAGACTGGGCAAAAGCCGTGAATCAGCTTTACAAGGCGTTCACGATAAGGCCTCAGGCAAAGCAGCTCATGGAACTTGTAAATTTTGCCTCTCAGACCAACAATCAGGAATTGCTCAGGCGGCTTGTCCCATACCTGAAGCCGGGTACATTCAGGACAGTGCCGAGTATTCCGGGCACTTCAAAATAAGATGCAATGAAGTGTGGACGATCTGCCGCTTTTACGCTCATAGAGATAATGCTTGCCGTGTCGCTTGCCGGTATCATCGCAGCCACGGCATTGGCTCCTCTTGTGTTCACAGTAAGCTCTTTGGGCGACGCTCAGAAAGAGTGGAACAAAAAAAACAGAGGTCGAGCAGCGGCAGACCGCATATTTCGTGATGTGCGCAATTTAGTCGAAAACCCATCTTTTTCCTCTCTGAAAATAATTCATAAAGAGGGTCTCGCCGTTCAAAATGATGACAGGCTGCTTGTGTGGACGGGCGCTTCCGCAAAGGAGGGCTTTCCCGTCTCCCTTGTTGTGTACAAGGTTGTAGTGGGAACGGCTCTTAACGGCGAAAAAACAGGTCTGTACAGGTGGATAATCAAAAGTATGCCCTCAAAGGCTCAAGACGATGTGAAATCCGGAGACAAGGCTACCGTAAGAGAGACTCCGATGGATTTGGACACGGAGACCTTGAAGGCGAAGGATGGGCGTCTTATTTTGGACGGAGCGGACGGACTCTCTTTTTCCGTTTGGAACGGCAGTGAGTGGGTCAGAGAGCATGACGGATCGTTTCCGCAGGCAATGCGCACGGAAATAGGGACAAAGGGGAAAAAGTACAGCCATGAAGAATGGTTTCCGGAAATACGCTAAGCGGAGCGGCTTCATACTTTTGTCTGTAATGATTTCAGTGACACTGCTGCTGACGTCGGCAATGGCGTTTGCTTGGTTTGCAAGAACGGAAGCTAAAAGAACAGAAACGGAAGCCATGATTTTAAAATCAAGAAGTGTCGCCGAGATAGCCTGTTCCGTTGCCGCCGAAAAAATAGCAAAAGACAAAAACGGCTATGACAGCAGGACGGAAATTCTCTATTCCCCGAATGTCCCCACGAGAATAGTGTTGGGGGACTACACCGTTACCTTTAGCATAGAGCCGCTTGATAACAAAATACCCGTCAAAGGTCTGTTTCTTCCAGACGGAGTTACCATGCGTACAGAGTATGAGGATGCGTGGAATAATATCTGGAGCATAATAAAACAGCCCGACCTTGCTGTCCTTGCCTTGGACTTCATGGACAGTGACTCAAAGCAGAAACTTGGTGGCAGTGAGAGGGCAAACAACATAAACAGGCTTGTATCGGACCTTACGGAGCTGAAACTTATACCCGAGGTGACCGATGAGATTCTTTACGGAAGTAAGCAGGCCCCACTCTCCTTAAATACATACCTTACCGTATATGGCAAGGAAAAAATAAATATAAATGTTGCAAGTCCGTCGGTACTTGCTATACTTGACGCACGCATAGGCGAAAGTGTAGCTCAAAATATTGCTGCGGCAAGACTGGCATCTCCGTTGAAGAGTCTTGATGACTTAAAGAGAGTGCCCGGTTTTCCAGCTGCCGTGGTAACTAAACGTGCAAATATTTTGGGGTTCGAGAGCACCTTTTTTCGAGTCCTTATGAAGGTAACGGATAAATCAAAGAGAGAACGCAATTACAGTATCGTATTGCAGCGAGGCGGGGCTTCGTGCAAGATCGTGCGTTGGGAGGAGTAGCTTTATGGAAATAAAAAACAGTTTTTCTGTTTTTAAGTCAAATAAGGAAAAAGCTTCTTCTGTCTCGGCAAAAAAAAGAAGTATTCGCAAACTGAAATTTTTTACCCCCGAGTCCGCGCTTTCTTCGGCAAAAGAAGCACATGTTTATGGGGAAACTTATGTCCTGCTGCTTCCTCTGAGAACTCTCGTATCCTACCCTTTTACACTCCCATTTGGACGCAAAGGAAGGATGCGCGAGGCTCTGTCCTTAAAATTCAGGCCTGTGCTTGGCGAGAGGGAGGAACTTCTTTCGCTTGTTCCGCAGGTCACACATCAGACTTCAAACTCAACGGACGGGATTGCCTGGTTCGTCTCAAAAAGTGAGATAAAGGAATGGGAAGCCGAGTATGGCACGGATTTTGTATTCTGGCCTGCGCCGATGGCTTTTATGCCTGATGATGGGACTTCCTCGCTTGTTTTGTGTGAAGACGAATCCGGTGCGTGCGCCGCGTGGTTTGACGGCGGCGTGCCGCTTCTCTACAGGTGGATGCCGAAAGCTCCCGATGCGGCAGAGTCCCTGTCGGAACAAATGTACTCATACGCGAAGAGTCTGGGGCGCCCAATCGAATCCGAGAGAATTGTAAACTTAGACGGCATATCATCCGCGGAACTCAGCTCGGCCGCGTCAGAGGAACTTTTTTCCGAGCGGGGGCTTGACACATTAAACCTCTCATCCAAAGGTGCGGACAATGCAAAAGAACTTGAAAAATTTTTAAGCGCAGGTTTCAAAACTGTAAAAATAATGTCCGTACTCGGAGTTATATTTCTTGTTATGTCCGCCCTTCTGCTTGCCTCCGCATATTCAAACAGAGACTCTTTTGACTCCGCTCCGTCGCAGATATACAAAACAACCTTCGGAACCGACAGCCGCAACCCTCTGAGAGCCGCACTCAAAGAACTCAAGCTCGTTACGGGAGAAGGGGCGCAGATGTCTTTTGAACAGACACTCAGCAACTTCTCGTCAGCATGGAAAGCGGCAAACCCATCATCTTCCATAACAATGGATTCTATAAGGTACGGAACGGAACATACTGAAATACAAGGACTTGCAGACAGTACCACCTCTATCGAATCTCTGAGGGACGCTCTTGCCAAAAACGGATTTGTCGCCAAACTCGGAGACGTTCAGCAAGTTCCAGGCTCGGGACTTCGTTTCTCGATCACTCTCATGGGGGCTAAATAATGATTAAATTTGAAGAACTCAGAGAGATACCCGAAGCCGTAAAACTTGGCAAGCTTGCCGTATTTGCATGCGGACTCTGGCTGCTTGGGCTTGTCGTACTTTCAAACGCACTCTTTTTGATGCACACAAACGCCGAACGCCTGCGTGAAGCGGACGGAGTGCTGAACGTGGCTACTGTGGTAAAGTCATATCCCGCCCGCAGCTACGCATCCGGAAAAGAACCGCTTACGGCAGTATCCGAAATAGTAGATTCATTAGGTGTCAAAGACAGAGTATCGCAGATGTCATCAAGCGCTTCGGGGCTTGTTGTTCAGATAGACAGGCTGTATCCGGAAGAACTCACAAACCTGGCCGAGGGGCTCTCAAAGAGCGGACTTTCCGTGTCCACAGCCGAAATAAGGGCAGCTACGGGCAAAGAAGGACGCCTCATCACCGCCACCTTTGCACTGGAGGGCGTTAAATGATGAAGTTTAAACATTATCTGCGCCTGGCACTCTACACTCTTTTGGGCTTTCTCCTTGCCGGATTCCTATTTTTCCCCTGGGATGCGATAGGTGACTGCCTCATGGCCAGGGGACTCGCAGTCGCAGCTAAAAACGGGATATACGCGGCGGTCGGCAGCAACTTTACTCAGGGCATAGCGGACAAAGAATTTGTGTACCAAAAAGTGACCGCAGATTTTCCCGTATTCCGTTTCTCTGCCTCACAGATGACAGTAAACCCCGAAATACTGCGCACTCTTGTTGCGGCAAAACCGTCCTGCACCATAGAGTTCGGGCGGGGTGAAATAATACCGGTGACCCGCCAAAAACTCGAATGGGTTTCCGGCGCGGCTGAAATATCCGTCTCAAACGGAATAATTTCCGTAAGCGAAATAGACTTCAAGGGAAAACTCTCCGCCAACGGCTTCTTGGAAATATCTATGGAAACGGGACGAATGTCGCGTGCCAATATGACGCTGAAAGTTCCTACGGAAATGGACAGGGCGCTTGAAATGCTCGGCGGCAGCGGCGTTATGCCCATAACCAAAATTAAAGCCGGAGAATGGAAGGTGGAGAGATAATGAACTTCAAAATTTCCGAAAACTCTTCATTCAAATCGGCTTTCACAGGCGCGCTGTCAAAAATGAAAAGCGGCGGCATGTCCGGTGTTGCGGAGCACCTTAACGGAGCCTTTGCGCACAAAAAAGCCGACGGAACGGAAGCGGAGCTCGGAATCTCGCTCCTTAAGCTCACCTTCTTTCTTACCGGTTTTCTTTGCTCTCTCTGCTTCTGTTGGATAGCGGAAAACATGCTGATGTCACGCTCGCTGGAAGAGAGACTCATCCTTGCCGAAAGCGTGGCGCACCGTGCTCCGTCGTTTGCCAATGCGAGCATAGACAGAAGCTTCGGAGGTCTTGCAAAGCTCAATCCGTTTAATGCGGCGGTGCCTCCGGAAGAGAAAGAGTCCCAAGCGTCCGCATATCCTGTCACCTCGCTTATGCTCTCAGGCACTCTTCCGAACATAGGAGCATGGATAACCGACGACACAGGTACTCACCTCGTGCTTAAAGGTCAGGAAATAAAAGGCTACAAACTTGACGAAATACATTACGGAAAGATAGTTTTATCATCGGGAAGCACAAAGCACGAAGTGTTCCTCGTGCTCTCGGGCGGAGCAATCGTGCCTCCGCCGCCGAGACCGGATAACAAAAAAAGCGGGCTTGACCTCTCCTCCGTAGTTGCGGCGGGATCGGGCAAGGAAGGTTCCGTGCCGAGGGAACTTATAGACAAACTCCTCATGAACCCATACGATGAAGTTGCAAAAATGAGAATGATACCTGCGGAAGGCGGGGGAATGCAGCTTGAAAGAATCGCGCCCGACAGTGTATTGGGCACGGTAGGAGTCGTGGAAGGCGACGTCATAAAGGCGCTTAACGGTGTTACCATCACAAATATGGGCGACATCGCTAATGCCGTAAATTCCATGATGGCGGGAACTCGCTTTGACGTCTCCGTAATGCGTGGCGGCAAAGCGGTGGATCTCAAATATCAGGTGAAATAACGGAGCATGGCTAAAGCTTCGCGCGGATTTACACTCATGGAAATAATGGTGGCAGTCGCGATACTCGCCTTCACCGCGACCGCCGCAATAAAACTTGTCATATTGGCTCAAAACACGCTGCGGGAAACGAAGCAGAAAAGGTTCCTGTGTGACACGGCGCTTGAAATACAAACGGAAATAAGAATAGGCAAACGAGACCCATCGGGAATGAGCGGCGATCTCCTATGGGAGACAACAGACAAAGAAAAAGAAATGTTCAATGCCGACTTCGGCAAACTTAATTTTGACAAAGGCAGGTCCGGTGACTTTGCGTCTGAGAACGTAAAATGGCGTGAACTCACCGTTAAGATAAAAGACAAAGACAAAATAACTCTATGCCTTCCCCAAAAAAAAGAAGGCTCCGGGACACAAACGGAATCACCTGTGTCCTCCGATACCAAGTCAAAGTAATATAGCTCGTACTGTGCCGAGCTTTGCTGATTTTTTGTTCTTATGCACTAATTAAGGAGTGGTCGGTTATGGGTAAAAAGAAAGTTCTGCTTTGCATACTAGCGGCTGTAATGGTGGTAACAACCTCAAGCTGTTCATATGCTGCGGACCAGGAAGAACAAAATTTAGTTGCCGCGGCGCATCAGATGAGGGGGACGGGGCGTATCCAGCTTAACTTCAAAGATCTGGAAATGGCCAAATTTATCCGCTTCATGTCAGAGCTGCTCGGCGAGAATATACTGGTTGACCCTGCCGTAGGAGGCAAGGTCTCAGTTGTCTCACCCAAACCGATATCGATAAAAGAATCCCGTCAGGTGATGCTCTCCGTTCTTGAAATGAACAACC
>CAZBYL010000049.1:0-13884 GCA_964496275.1 uncultured Synergistaceae bacterium
TAGGAACAGTGAAAATCTGTTATTTTATATGTCCACTTTTAAGGGTGCAGATCAATAATTTGCGGGGAGACGATAAGGGCGAAAATTTGCGGGGAGACGATAAGGGCGAAAATTTGCGAGGAGACGATGATGGCGAAAATTTGCGGGGAGACGATTCAAAAGCAACGTCGCTAAGTCCTGATTTGGCCTTTTGTGTGTTTGTATATATTGCAAAAGCCTCCGTCTTTGTCGGCGGAGGCTTTTGCGGTTGTTTCTTGCTTTTTATTTTTTCTGTAGGTTATTTCTTCTTTTTCATAACAACGGGGATTACGGCTAGGAGCGCTATTGCGGCAAGTCCGCTGTTGCATCCGCCGGAGCCGCTGCCTGCCGGGGTCGGGGTTGGGGTTGGCGCGGGTGTTACTGTTATGTCTGTGCTTAGGGAGACTGGGGCAAGAGTTGCGCTTCTTGACCCTATATTGCCGGTCAGAGTGGCTGTTATTATCGCTTTGCCCTCTTTCAGAGCTTTGATAAGGGCGCTCTTTCCGCTTCCGTTGACAGATGCGATATCTTTGCTGCTGCTTTCCCATGAGGCTCCGTTAAATATTATGGCAGGTATTGCTGTCTCGGATTTGAGCGAGATGGCTTGGAATTTTCCCGCCGTGATTGATGCAGATGTCGGGTCTATAGCCAGAGAGGATATATTGGGTTTTCTAATATTGTAGCTGTATGCTCCGACGTCCGTGCTGACATCTGTCACGCGCTCAAGACCTGTCTGGTCATCCGAGGGCACAAGCACTCCCTCTGATAGCGATGTTCCGACCGGCGCGCCGAATTGTAACGCGGAGCTGTCGCCTGATATCGCGTAGACATAGACGTCCTCTGAATTTGCCGCGTTTTTCAGGTTTTTATCAAGGGAGATGAGTTTCGGATCTGCCGATGTAATGTTTGTGCCGCCCGCATAGTCGCCGCTTACTACACAGTTTGTGACAGTGACATGAGTGCTGGTTTGCCCGTCGCTTCCTATTTCAGCGTCTTGATTAGAGACACTGTTGCCGTAAAACACGGAGTTATAGATATTTGTGTAGACATCGCTGCTAGTAGTATAAGTATAATTATACATTCCGCCGCCGTTATCGGCATTGTTTTCGGCAAAGGTGCAGTTTACCACGTCCACAGAGAGGACTGTATTTTCCCCGCGTCCCTCGTTACACATACCTCCGCCGTCCCTATTGGCGGCGGTGGTGTTTGCTGAAAATGTGCAGTTTGTGAAAATCAGCTTTGCCTTTGAGTTATCATTTTGGGTTTAATTGTACACTCCGCCGCCGTTGCCGCCGTGTTTGCTGCCGGCAGAATTTCCTGCAAATGCACAGTTGCTCACCTTGGAAGATGCGTTATAGTTGTTCATTCCGCCTCCTGCTAGGTCTGCATGGTTTACCGAGAAGACAGAGCCTGTTATGGTTGGGCTGCTGTAAGAAGAGTTGTTCATCCCGCCGCCGTTATCGGCATCGTTTTCGGCAAATGTGCAGTTGAGGATACTTGGGCTGCCTCCCAAGTTATACATCCCACCACCCTCATTGCCATGGTTGGCTATAAATGTACAGTTCACAACACTTGTGCTGCTTCCATTGTTGTACATCCCGCCGCCAAACTGTGCAATTCCGCCTGTGACTGTGAAGCCGTCAAGTACTGTGTCGGCAGACACGGCTCTGTAGCCGCCAGTTATAAGAGAAAACTTGTCTGTTGAGACAAGGGTTGCGTCTCTTGAGATGATTGTGTCTGTGCTTGTGAATTCTGCGTCAGGTGTTATTGAGGGGCGTTCGGCGAGTGATTTTTCCGTGCCGTTGAATCCTCCGTACATGCGCACGCCCTTGTCAAGTGTGAGTGTTTTTGTCCTTGTGTAGATTCCGTTTGCCACCCAAACTACAGGTGCAGTCTCGGGCTTTGCCTGTGCGACAGCGGCATCAAAAGATACCTTTGCTTGTGCGGCAGCTGCGTCAAGCGAGACCCCGGCCATTGCGTTTTCCCAGCTTGTGCCGTCCTTGGCTCCGCTTCCGCTTTCGGTAACATAGATTACGCTGTTTGGCGTGACATCGGCATGAGCGCCTGTGTACCAAAAGCTCATTCCCGCCCCTATTACGGCAAGCATGGCTGCAACTAAAAGCCCTGTGCAAATTCTGCCGCTATTTTTTCCTTCCTTCATAAGAACCTCTCCTTTGTTTTCATAACTTCTATGGTTATTTTATTGCAATGTGTGATTAACATAAGACGTTGTCTGCGCCAAAACGAAAAAGCGTGGGCAAACGATTGGCAAGCGATTGGCAAGCGATTGGCAAACGATGGCAAGGGCGTCGGCAAGGGCGTGGGCAAACGATTGGCAAGCAGTTGGCAAACGATGGCAGGGGCGTCGGCAAGGGCGTGGGCAAACGATGGGCAAGGGCAAGGGCAAGGGCAAACGATGGGCAAGGGCAAGGGCAAGGGCAAGGGCAAGGGCAAGGGCAAGGGCAAGGGCAAGGGCAGGGGCGTTGAACAATAGTTTAACAATGGTTCAACAATCGTTTAACAATCGTTTAACAATCGTTCAACCACTGCTCAACGCTCCGCCGTCCCTGCCCTTTCCACCGTTTGCCCATTGCTTGCCCATCGTTCAGCCATCGTTTGCCGACGCCTCTGCCTTTCCGCTACTCTACTGTGACGGATTTTGCCAGGTTTCTTGGCATGTCTATGTCGCAGCCGCGCTGTCTTGCCACGTAGTAGGCGAAGAGCTGGAGCGGTATTACGGCTATGAAGGGGAATAGTTCCGGTTCTGTTTCCGGTGTGTATAGGACGTTTTCGGAGTAGTGGCCGATTTCTGTGTCGCCTTCCGTGGCTATGGCTATTATCGGGGATTTGCGCGCCATGGATTCTTCTATGTTGGAGATGGTTTTTTCCCAGAGGTCGCCTTTTGGTACGAGCGCGACTACGGGGAGTTCTTTGTCCAGCAGCGCGATGGGGCCATGTTTCATCTCTCCCGCCGGGTATGCTTCGGCGTGGAGGTAGGATATTTCTTTGAGTTTGAGCGCGCCTTCGAGTGCGGGCGGGTATGCGAGGCCTCTGCCTATGAAGAAGAAGCCGCGTGCGTCCGCAAAGTTTCGTGCGGTGTGTTCTATTTCCGCTTCCTGTGTGAGTATGGAGGCGAGTTTTGCCGGTATGTCCATTAGGGCGTTTGTGAGGCGGCTTTCTGTTTCGCGGCTGAGTTCTCCGCGCATTTTGGCGAGGTACATGCCAAGGAGCGTGAGGACTGTTATTTGCGCCGTGAAGGTTTTTGTCGCCGCAACTCCGATTTCGGGGCCTGCGGGAGTTATGAGCGCGTCTCCGACTTCGCGGTGTATGGTGGAGCTGCGGACGTTTGTGATGACGAGGCATTTTGCGCCTTTGGATTTTGCCAGGCGTGCCGCGTGGAGTGTGTCCGCCGTTTCTCCGGATTGGGAGACGAATATGGCTAGTGTGTCGGGGCCTATGGGTATGTTTCTGTAGCGGTATTCGGAGGCTACTTCGGTGCGGATTTCAAATTCGCCGAGTGTTTCCATTATGCGGGCCGCGACTATTGTGGCGTAGTGCGATGTGCCGCAGGCTACGAAGTGTATTTTTTTGAATCCGCAGATCTGTTCGCGGGTCCAGTTGAGTTCGTGCGAGAGGTCAACTTCGCCGTTTGCTACTCGGCCAAGGAGTACGTGTGTGACTACTTCGGGCTGTTCGTGTATTTCTTTGAGCATGAAGTGGGGGTATTTGCCGCGGCTTGTCATGGCTGCGTCCCAGTCGAGGTGCATGGATTTTTTTTCGTGCTCGCGGCCGTCAAAGTCGAAGAAGGTGCAGCCCTCTTTTGTGATGCGGGCTATTTCGTCGTCGTCCATGAACCATACGTCGCGTGTGAATTCCAGCAGTGCCGTGGGGTCGGAGGCGCAGAAGCCTTCGTGTCCCGCGTGTCCCACTACTAGGGGCGAGCCTTTGCGTGCAACCCATATTTCGTCTTTTTTGTCGTGGAACATTATGACGAGGGCGAATGCGCCGCGTATTCTGTGTGTGAGTTTTACTATTGCCGCTTTGGGGTCTCCGTCGTAGACGTAGCCGAGGTATTGGACGGCTGATTCGGTGTCTGTTTCGGTGTGAAATTTGACTCCGCAGGCTTCGAGTTCCGCACGTATTTCGCGCGCGTTTTCAATTATTCCGTTGTGTACGAGGACGACTCTGTTGTCGCTGCTCATGTGGGGGTGGGCGTTGTTTTCTGTGACGCCGCCGTGTGTCGCCCAGCGTGTGTGCCCTATGCCAAAGTCTCCTGTGAAGTGTTCCGCCGCAACTTTTTCGGCAAGGCGGCTCACTCTGCCGGTGGTTCTGAGTTCGGATATTTTGCCGTCTTTGATGACAGCTATTCCCGCTGAGTCGTATCCCCTGTATTCGTGCTTAGCAAGTCCTTCGAGAATGACTTTGGTGGTCTCTCTCTCTCCGATATATCCCATTATTCCGCACATTTATATATCATCCTCTCGGTCTGTGTTGTCATTTTTTATCAGGATTTTTACTTATCTGTCTATTCTACATTATTTTCACCGCAAAGAGGAATTTCTTCTCTTTTATTAGGCAAAAAAACGGGGCGGACATACCGTCAGCCCCGTTTGTGAATTTATATTTTCCGGTGAGATAGGGTTATTCCCAGTTTGTGATGTCTGCCGCGCTGCCGCTTCCTCCGTCTTGTCCGTCGGAGCCGTAGGACATGATGTCAAAGTCTCCGTGTTCGCCGGGGCATTCGTAGATGAATTCACGGCCCCATGCGTCTTTTGGTACTTTTTTCATGTAGCCGCCTTTTTTGTAGTTGAGCGCCTCGGGAGGTGTCGTGGGCTGTTTTACGAGAGCTTCGAGCCCCTGATTTGTTGTTGGGTAAAAGCCGTTGTCAAGCTGAAAGAGTCCAAGTACCTGTTCCAACTGCGCTATCTGTGTGGCTGTGGTTTTGCGCTTGGCATCGTCGCTCTGCCCTATGAGACGCGGTCCCACAAGTGCGGAGAGCAGCCCTATGATGACGACGACTACCATTATTTCGATAAGCGTAAAACCTTTGCGTTTTTTCATTTTCATGAAGCACACCCCTTTGGTCGTTAGTAATCTTTTTTCTCCGTAGATGTGTCTATTATAGTAGCTTTTGCGCAAAAAGGGAAAACCCCCCGCACCAAGTTTTCAGGCGCTGTTATTCCTCTTCGCCCTTTGCTTTCAGGACTTCTTCAAGGGTTACGTAGTCTACTTTGCCTGTGGAGAGGAGGGGGATGTTTTCCATTATGAGGACTTTTTTGGGGGTGGCTATTTCGGCTACTCCGCAGTCGGAGAGTCTTTGGCGCATTTCGTCCCGTTTGAGTCCCTCTCTTGTCGTGATGAGAGCCAGAGTTTCGCCTCTGGGGCCGCCGTGGAGCATTACGACTGCGTGTTTGTCGTCCGGCCACACTTCGGCGAGCACTTCTTCGACCGCTGCCAGGGATATCATTTCTCCGCCTATTTTGGCAAAGCGTTTGGCGCGTCCCAGGATTGTGACGTAGCCCTCTTCGTCTATGTCAACTATGTCGCCCGTGTCATACCAGCCGTCTTTCGGCGGCTCCAAGACTCCGGGGTTTGTGACCCGCAGGTAGCCGAGCATGATGTTGTCGCCTTTGAGCCAGAGACGTCCGCCTTTGTGTACGCCTTCGACAGGTTCGAGTCTGTGTTCTATGCCTTCGCAGAGCATTCCGACCGTGCCTGTTTTGTGGTGCGCGTAGTAGTTGTTTGAGACAACGGGCGATGCTTCGGTGACGCCGTAGCCTTCGGTTATTCTGATGTTGAATCTTTCAAACCATGTCTGCTGCGTGGAGGGTTTGAGTTTTTCGCCGCCCTGTACGAGTAGGCGCATTGTGGCGAAGTCATAGTTGTCGGACGCCGCTTTGGCAAATCCGCTGAGGAATGTGTCGGTTGCAAAGAGCAGTGTTATGCGTTCATCATAGCAGATAGTTGATATTGTTTTGTAGTGAAGCGGCGACGGGTATAGGTAGACAAAGGCCCCCAATGTGACGGGCATGAATACGCCACAGAGCCCGAAGGAGTGGAATATGGGCATGGCGTTGAGTATTCTGTCGGAGCGGTAGAAGTCTACACGCGTGTACATTTGAGCGTGGTTTGTGTGGAGATTTTTGTAGCTGAGCATGACTCCTTTGGGCGCGCCTTCGGAGCCGGAGGTGAAGAGGACGACAGCCGGTTTTTCGTTTTCGCCCGCAGTGACGGGCTTTGATTTTACGAAGAAGGTGCGAAGAGCCGCGGATATTTTTTTGCCTTTTGTGATGGAGGGAGCCGCGTCCTCCAGCCATATTATGCGCAGGCCTTCCTCTTCGACAGCGCGAATGAGGGCTTCGAGTTTGCCGAGATCTATGAATTTGCGCGAGGTGATTACGGTTTTGACGCATGCGGTGCGGCAGCAGTTTACAAGCGAGCGGCCGCCGAGCGAGAAGTTGAGCATCGCGGGAATTTTCCCCATTTTTTGGAGCGCGTACATTGTGACGACTCCGCCGAGTGATGTGGGGAGGAGCACGCCTATGTTGTCTCCTTCTGGCTTCATTGCGGCGAGAGCCTCTTCTATGAGGAGAACTCTTGTGATGAATCCGTTGTATGTGACGGGCTTTTGCTGGTAGTCGCAGAAGAGGCGTGTGTTGCCGCCGAATTCGTTTCTTGCGTCGATGAGCACGTCCCAGAATGGTTTCTGTTTGCGGCGGGCGAACATTGCTGCTTCGTTCATGATGCGCTCAAGTGCGCGTCCCGCTGCGGCGCTGCGTTTGGGGCCCGTAAGCTCTTCTTTTATGTCGAGAGCGCGAACCGGGAATACAGTGATTGTAACTTTTGAGAAGAAGCGCAGCCCTCTTTTGTGCTGTATGCGCGAGAAGGGGGTTCTCTGTGTTCCTTCTATATATATGGGAAGAATTTTTGCCTTTGTGTGGTCTGCGATAGTGGCAACGCCCTGGGAGACTTTCATCGCGTTGCCGATGGTCGTGGGCTGAAGCTCGGGGAAGATGACGCAGCGGCCTCCGTTTTTGAGAAGGCTCAAAAAGTATTTGAGCGTGAGCGGCGCGTCGGAGTCCAGTATGTGAGTGTCCGCCAGGGAGAGGAACATGCCGGCGAAACGTTTTTTTGTAAGACGGCGCTCTACTGCGAAGGGAACTTTCTCGGGCAGGAATACCGCCAATATCATGGGGTCGATGAACGAGACGTAGTTTGGCGCAATGAGGACGCCTTCGCCGGCGTTTTTCCAGTTCTCCCAGCCGCGCACTTCCACACGGAAAAACAGATTCAGCACAAACCTCACAAAGATTCTCCACATACAAAACCACTCCCAATATGCGATGAAAGACGAAAATAGTGGATATCTTATTCCACTATCACTTACATTATACCATAAACAGAAATGAACACATTTAATTAAAGCCTACAACGTATCACGCTATTTTGCAAGCAGATGAGCCGTTTTACCGCGTCCGCAGGCTGCGGCTCCCCTGCGTTTTTTTTGCCGCCATTTTGCCCGTAAAAGGAAATTTTGCGAATTTCCCTAAAAATCTTTTTTCCGTTTGTATTTTTTGCCCTTCTCGTGCACTATTATAGTTATCAAACAAGAAAGGAGGAATACAAGATGGCACAGATAAACGCACTTTCGACAAACCTTCGTCTGGTCATGAGCGTTACAGGCGAGGATGGTAAGGCAAAAGAGAAAACAGTGAGCCTTTCCCGTATAGACAACGCCATAACCGCCGAGAAGGCGAAGCTCGTCAGCGACGCATTGAGCGCGCTGCTTGAGCACCCTGTCACGGCGACGAGGAAATACAGCGTAGGACTTCTCGCTGAATAGTTTTGAATCGGGACGGCAAAGTCCGTCCCAAAAAATCTTTTAATTGGGAAAGGAGGTGTTTTTTGTATGAAGACAGTCAAGCTTAAATTTATGACGGACGCCGGCAAGAGTTTTTCCGTGAGTCTGAACTATGCGGCTCCCGCGCTTCTCGAGGAAGGCGGAAAGGCTCTTATCGATGCGGCCGCAGAGGCAATAATGGTAAATCAGCCGTTTAACGTCACCCTTGCCGCCAAAAAGGGCGCAGAGGTAATAGATACCACTGTCACTGCTTTTGCAGCGGCATAAGTGAGAGCCGTTCCGCGGTGAAACAACAGCGGAACGGCTGCTTTAGCATAGGGCGTACATATTTAATTCAAAGAGAGGGGGAACCGGTGCATGGAAGAGTTAATAGGCAGCGTAATGCAGAGTACTTTTTCCATTGCCGTGGCTTCTTACCTGCTTGTAAGGATGGAAAAGCGTATGGAAGAGTTGACCAAAGCTGTTGTTCATCTCGGTTCAGTCTTAGAGGCAAAGGAGGTACGGAATGGATAAGTCTTTTTGGGGGCGGTTTGCGCAGATAATCCTGCTTGCCGCCTCCCATATCAAAATTTTCAGACGGCATCACGGAAATAAACAAAATCAAAAGTAGGCATATTCGGGCGTAAAACAGTTGTTCTTCGCCTGAATACTTGTGAAGGGAGATTATTATGCGAATCAATGAATTTCAGCTCACGGAACATTTTTCTCTGATAGAGTTTCAGTGCCCCTGCTGCCACACGGCTCTTCTTTCGCCGAAGCTGGTTATGAAGCTTGAGGCTCTGCGTATCAGCTACGGACGGCCCATTATCATCAACAGCGGATATAGGTGCAAAGCGCACAACCTCGAGGTCGGAGGTGCGGCCGGGAGTTTGCACAGACGGGGGTGTGCCGCAGATGTGCGGGTTGCTGCCGCTAATATGGCGCTTTTTCGGCGGCTGGCTGTAGCGGTCGGTTTTTCACGGGTGATTTTGTACGAATCTCGTAATTTTGTGCACCTTGAGTGCGGGGAGGCAGCGTAATGGCGGAACCTTGTTTGGATGCGGGAGATAGGCTCGGCGGCGAGCTCGGCGGGCTTGTAATGAGCTATAAGCCCCTGGTCAAGGCGACTGCATATAGATATATGGGGCGCGGGGCGGAATTCGACGATTTGGTGCAGGAGGGTTATCTTGCTCTTTTGCTCCTGATACCGCGCTGTGAAGACAGGCAGTGGCTGGCGGCTTTTTTGAAGGAGAGGCTGCCCGGCTATGTCCGCACGGCAGCCGCAAGGCTCCGCTACGGCGATGAGGTTTGCGAGCTGGAAGAGATAGAGGAGATTGTGCGCGATGTTAAAAGCGGCTATGAGAGGAGCAGGGGCGAGCTGCGCTATATGCTGGAGCAAACTCTGTCCGCCGAGGAACTGGATTTGACTCAGGCTCTTCTCGAAGGTTTTACCCAAAAGGAAATAGCCGCTCTGCACGGTATAACGCAGCAGGCAGTGGGCGCAAGGCTCCGTAAGATAAGGGAGAAATTAAAGCCGTTGGTGCACTGCAAGTAGGCTTTTGAAAGTTATAAAAACAGGCGTCATGTTTCGATTAAGAGGGCGAAACATGACGCCTGTTTTGTATTTTTAAGAGGCTGTCCATGTCTAACCAACGGAGAAATGACGGCATCAATGCGTTCTGCCTCCATTCCAACATGGCCGGACGGGATGACTGCATATTACATTTTGCGGAACTTAACGCGACCTCAGATAATTTCCAACTCGCGTTTACTTTGGCAATTAACACAATTAACACACATAGAGGATGTATAGGTTCCGGAGGTTTGACGCTTACGAAAAATATGATATAATCTCGTTAATAGCTTCGTAAGCTAAAATAATAACTAAAATACCTAATATAAACAGTTGTTTTTGTTGAATTATTGATAGTTTGATAGTTTGTAATCTAAGGTCTATTGTTTGTGGTATGATTATTTGACTTCGTAGGAGGCAATGATTTGCATATCATCATAACAATAAATTCACTTACATCAAAAACGATAAGACTCCCTCTTTCTAATTTACATTTGTTTCAGTCCTTACTTTACAAGCTTATGCCTCAAGAGCATGCTTCATTTTTGCATGACGAGGGATATGTTGTCGATGGTCATCCTATGAAGCTCTTTTCCATGAGTTGGCCGATATCGGTGTGTTATCCGAAATTTCAAAACAAGTTTATCGAAATGGATCTGCCTGTCAGGCTTGTTGTCTCTACTCCTATTAAGATGACTCTGGATGGAATAGTAAACGGAGTCTTAACGCATGATAACCTGAGAATAGGTAATAATGATGTTATATGTGAAAAAATAGAAGCAAAGAACATTGTTATTACATCAAACAAAATCACAGTGAATACTCTCTCGCCGATAACCTGTTATACAACAATGAATAGACCGGACGGACGTAAGTATACTGTTTATTTTTCTCCTTACGAGAAGGATTTTACCTTTTCAGTCAATAAAAATCTTGTGCGTAAGTTTCAGGCTTTATATCCCGATAAGGATATTCCACAGCAATCGGTAAAGGTCGTGGCTTTAGGAACACCTAAAGAGCAGGTTGCTAAATTTACAGACAGCAATCCTTTTCCGACAAAAGGCTGGAGCGGTAAGTTTGTTTTGAGCGGTCCCAAGGAGTTGCTGCAGGTTGCAATCGACTGTGGATTGGGAGCTAAAAACAGCAGCGGCTGGGGATGTGTAGATGTTGTGCAGAGATGAAACATCGAACTTGCAGCTTAAGTTTTTAAAATACGCTTCGGTATATGGGAGGTGCATATAGTGGGTTTTGTAAACGCGATAAAAGATCTCGGTTCTTATGAAATGTCAAAGAATGCAGGCGGAGAGTTTCAGGAAATTGACAGCTTTACACAGGTACCAATGGAAATCATTGATCAGAGTACCATTGAAAACCCCAAGAGCAAGAAATTACCGGCAATGGAGATAAGAGTATGGTTAGAAGCGGAAGATATCAGAGCCGAACAGTTAAAAATCACCGGTGTAAGCAAAATAGACAGTGCATACTTCTATAACGGCAACGAAGATGAGAGCAGTAAGAAAAGACGGTACTTGTACATAAAAACAGCTCCCAGTGCAACGTGGAAGTTTTCCCCGTTGTATAAGCTTGGTGCAGGTATGCCGAGTGGCGCATCGGATGTTTTGCTAGGCACGCAAGGCGAATGGAGAACCGACAAAGAATCTCGATTTTACAAATTACAGAACTCTACGCTTAAAGCTTTCGAGGAGAGCGGCGCATTTTCGGAGGGCAGTGTAGCTCTGATAATGGACTATCTTGAAAAGAACATCGATGAAATCGCCGCTCTTTGGTCAGAAAAAAAATCTTCTTATATCATGATTTTTTCTGTTTACGAGGAAGAGCGTTTTTTGTATCCGATAGAAGTCCCTGCACTTTTATCCTACTTTAGGAGACGTTTGGACGAAATACGAGGCGTTTCCGGCGGCAATAGCAATGGAACGAAGAATAAAAATAAGATCGTTTGCGGAGTGTGCGGGCAAGACACCGAAAGCAGTGTAAATTTTGATAAAGTGTTTAAATTTGCAACCTTTGACAAAGTGAGTTTCTTGCCGGGTCTTTCATCCTCAGCGGCATTTAAGGTTTTTCCGGTATGCCAAGATTGTTTCCAGTTGCTTTCTGAGGGGCGTAATGCTGCTGACAAAAAATTTTTGGACACAAGAAGTATACCGAACGTGCAAATATATCTCATACCCGAATTGTTAGCGGGAAATGTCTCAATGGGCAAAGTCGCGGGACGTCTCTCTGATTTTATTGAGAGTGGAATTATCGGAGAATCTTTTGTCGCGAAAAAGGTTTTGGAACAGAGCGACGAAATAATTTTTCATTTCATATTCTGGGAGAAGAACCAGGCGCAGGAACGCCTCCTCTATATGGTGGAGGATGTTCCGCCGTCTCGTCTGCGTCGGCTGGAAGAGATGTGGAAGCTGTCCGTTGCCGCATCGCGCTCAAAGAAAACGGAACTTAATTCTGTCTCAGAGCTGGCTTTTGCGATAAAAAAAATTAGAGGAATATTTCTTTCCCTTGCGGGCAAACGTGAGAACGATATCACTTTTATGAGTGACTGGGTGCTGGGGCTTATAGCTTCGCTCCTTTCAGGCAGAAAAATTGATGTTTATAGGGTTAAGAGCGTCTGTGTATCGTATTTGCAAGGGTTATGCGCAGATAGTCAGTGGGTGCGGATGAACAGTGCGAATTTTGCCGGGGACATCGAGTGCATTGTTGATTTCCTATATAGAGCCAATGAGGAGGGTAAGTGATGAAACTCAGTTTTCTTGAAGAATTCAAAGATCCTTATATGCAGACAGATGCGGGAAAAGGTGTATTCTTAGCAGGCATTGTTCTCGGAATGCTTGCCAGAGGACAGGCCGGTGTTGGAGGAGCTCTTGACTCTTCTCCGATCTTTAAGCAGCTCAATTTTGGAAAGCTTTTGCGCAGAGATATCAGAAGGCATCTATCGAGAATTCCGGAACTGGTTCGAGTTTATAACATTCCGTGCCCCGATATGGTAGAGTCTCTGTGCGCAAAAGCCGGGCAGTTGCTGCTCAGCGGTGAAGATAAAGAACTTGGAGTTGATGGCAATTTTGCGTTCTCGGTTGCATTTTTGAACGCTCCTGATTATTTCTTCGGCAAGATTTTTAAGAAAAAAGAGGAGGAATAGGAAATGGCTTTTAATAATCGCAGAGAGTATCTTTTTGTTTACACGGTCAAAGATGCAAATCCCAACGGCGACCCCCTTAATGCAAATCACCCGCGCTATGACGAAGAAAGCGGTCAGATCCTCGTCTCGGATGTCAGAATTAAAAGGACTGTACGTGACCAGTGGTTAAATGATGGTTTTGAAGTATTTGTTGACGGTAAGCCAAAAACTTTAAAATCCCGCATCGGTGAAATCAAAGATAAATTCTGTGTCAAAACGGGGCGCGAGGCACTCGCGAATTGTATAGATACAAGGCTTTTCGGGGTTACCTTTGCTCTGGGAGACGAATCATTTTCATGGACAGGTCCGGTTCAGTTTAAATGGGGACGCTCTCTCCATAAGGCCGATGTTATGACTGTCCAAGGTACTGCCGCCTTTGCAACTAAAGAGGAAAGTGAACAGCGTTCTTTCAGAAATGAATACATCGTTCCTTTTGTAATGGTTGCGGACTATGGCATAGCAAATCAAACCGCTTCCGTTGTTACAGGTGCATCGGATTCGGATTTAGACTCACTCTTTAATACGATGTGGACGGGAACCGCAAACCTAATTACCAGAAGTAAGGTCGGGCACATGCCGAGGTTGCTGGTGGAAGTCACTTATGTTGACGGATTCTGCGGCGTTATCGGTGCCATGGACGAAAAGATTGCCCTCAAAAATATTGATGAGGGTGAACTCAGTGCCGATCAGCAGCGCGCTATACGCGGTTGCTCCGACGTTCTTCTGGATATAGAGCCGCTCTCTGCTGCCATAGAGAGAAATATCGATAAAGTGAAATCCGTTTCTGTTATAAAAGACCCCACACTTAACGTCAAAGGAATGGAAGCGTTAAAAAAACTACTTGGAGACAAGCTTAATCTGGAAGAGAGGTGATCCTCTATGGCAGTGATTTTTGACTGCTCTTCAAATATGGCGATGTTTCGCAAACCATACACGACGACCTCCTCTGTCTCTTTTGCATTCCCGCCTCCGACCGCCCTGGCAGGATTGTTGGGTGCTATTGTCGGTTTGGATAACGGTGCAGATTTAAAAGCTTATAATTCGGCCTATTGGAATGCACTCTCAGGGACGAAGGTTTCTGTCGCGCTCCATAGCCCGATTAATTGGTTGAGAACATCACTGAATTTTTGGAACTTGAAAAATCCGTCTTCGGCGCCTCACGTCCAGATAAAACATCAATTTATATCGACGCCCAGATACAGGGTCTACGTGAAGGGCGGTATTGAAAAAGAACTTAGCACAAAACTGCAAAATGGGGAA
>CAZBYL010000049.1:13894-16306 GCA_964496275.1 uncultured Synergistaceae bacterium
CCCTTTCTCGGTGTCGCCAATGCGTTGGCCTCAATAGAGTATGTTGGGCGCTGTGATGATACTGCGGCCTATGATGAAAATGTTAAGGTAAGTAGTGTAATTCCAGTATCAGATGGCATGGAGCTTAACATTACCGGAGGAGACAAGGTTTTTAAAGAGATTGTTCCGTTCAGGTTTACAGAAGAAAGAGCTTTAGACAGCTCTGTTACGGTTCTTTATACTGATAATCGAGGCGTATTGCTGCTCAAAAAGAGGGGAACGTCAGATGTTACCGATTGCATGGGAGAGAACGTTGCTTGGTTTCCTGAATGGTGACCTAAAAAGTCATCCGGAGAAAAAACTGATAGACCACCTTGTAGGCACTGCAAAAATTGCGGAAGAGCTCATCAGGTTTCATGGCCTTGATCAGTATTCAGATATGCTGGAAATCGCTTCAATAACACACGATCTTGGAAAGGCGGACAAAATTTTTCAGGAACACTTAAAAGGAGGCAAGGGAGTGGAGCACTCTGCTCCCTCCTCCTTTTTCACGTTGGCATTTCTGAACTCAACGAAATCACCGCTTGAAATGCTGCTTGCGGCGGAGGCTGTGCGAAGGCATCACACAGGTATGCAGGATTGGGACTGCACAGCCAACTACTGGTCGCAGGATAATTTTGAAAAGGAAATTAACCTCAAAATCAGCACCCTGATTCCGGATTATAAAGGCAAAGTGGATGCGGAGAAATATGAAAAAATATCCGATTTCCTTTGGGATATAGAAGAAGATACTCCTAAAGAGGACTACTGGTTTAATCTCAGAATGCTCCTTTCGCTTCTTGTTGCGGCGGACAGAATGGATGCCATTAATCAGAAGGAGCTGTCTATAGACAAACTGCCGCAATACAATCCTAAAAAATTTACTGTCAGAAATGCCATTGATGTATGGAGATACGAAATTGCCGAAAGCTGCTATGAAAATGCACGGCATATTGCCGCTCCGGGAATTTTTTGTCTGACTCTGCCTACCGGAGCGGGAAAGACAAACATAGGACTTAGGGTGGCTTATGACCTTGCAAAGAAATTCAGCTGCAATACAATTATTTATGCGATGCCCTTTATAAGTATTATCGAGCAAAACGCTGACTTCGCAAAACAAATTTTCGGCTCGGAGAACGTACAGGAAGACCACTCTCTGGCTCTTTATGCAGATGGGGATGAATTCAGTTACAACGACGTTTGTGCAAACAAAGCGGTATCGCAAAGGATGCGCAGCTTGTTCAGATACTGGAATGCTCCTGTTGTAATCACCACGATAGTTCAAATGTGGAGTGCTATCTTTAATCCTAAAGCCGGTGCTTCGATGGACTTTCATAGATTCAAAAACGCCGTTGTGATAATAGATGAGCCTCAGAGCATAAACATATCTCTATGGCATCAATTCGGAAAGGTGCTTGACTTCCTTCACAAAAAGATGGGGACCATTTTTATCCTAATGACTGCGACTCAGCCACATATAGGCAACTATACGGAAATTGCCCCCTTGTCCGTTATTCCTGTGGACAGGCATAAATACAGAATTATGCAGGACAAGTATCAACTTAGCGACCTGCCGATGTTGCTTGAAAAAAACACTGACTTCAAACACAAATCCGGATTGATTATATTAAATACGAAAAAAAGTGCTTACCAAGCGTTCAAAATCCTGAATGATATACTTGATGCCCCTATATTCCTAATGAGCAGATGGATGTCTCCGTCTCACAGAAGAAAGACGTTAAATGAAATATCCAAGCTGCGCAATGAAAATAAACTCTGCTATCTTGTTGCAACGCAGGTTGTTGAATCCGGTGTTGACGTTGATTTCGACTGGGTGTTTCGTGACATAGCACCTCTCGACAGCATCATTCAGGCTGCCGGACGCTGCAACAGAAACGGACAAAGAGAAACCGGTATTTTAATTGTTGCGGAAATTTTGAACAACAATGGCAAATCGTTCGCAAGCAGTGTTTATGACTCTGTAGTAATAAACAAAACTAAGGAAATATTGCAGAAAAATAAAGAGTTTATGGACAAAGATGTAAGTTTAATAATTTCAGAATATTATAAAGCCCTCGTAAATGCAATGCCAAATTCTGACATATGGGAAAAAATAGTAAAAGGCAAATGGGGAACGTACTCTGAACTCTGGAAAGAATCTAATTACGATGAATTTCCCGTATACGTAGATACAGAAAGAAACGTCGATGCCATTTTAGAGCAACTCCGCGAAATAAGACCGTCACTTGAAAATAGAATGCAAATAAAAGCCCTTCAGAATAAGCTCGATCAATACCTGATAGGAGTAAGCAAAAAAGAAATAGATGCGTGGCAGAGTAAAATAGTCTCCGCTGAAAAACTAAAAATATCCAGTGAGAGCCTGCATAAATCCTT
>CAZBYL010000050.1:0-15980 GCA_964496275.1 uncultured Synergistaceae bacterium
AGATACGGAAGCTATGTTAAACACAGTGGCAGCAACATTTTCCAAGATATTACCGGAGCTGAAAAAACCGATAAAACCAACAAAATACGACATAGAAAAATTTGCTCTTTATGATACAAAATACCGCACATCAAACGGGCAAAATGGCGGCGGGATTACTTTCAAAAAATCACAATCAAAAACAATCTTTTAGTATGTAAAGTATTCTTAAAGCCTTCCCCCTTTGTGGGCGGCCAGAGAGCCAAAACGATGCTTTTGCGTTTTGTGCGAATCGGCTGGTTGTTACACCCAGAAGGTGGCAGAGCATGCTTTTGCTCTGACGGATGAGGGGTGCTTTTAGGTTTTAGGTTTTGGCTCTAACTTCCGGTAAAACTACAAAACCAAGGTCAAGTGCACCCCTCATCCGTCTGCGGAAGAATCGTCCGCAGCCACCTTACCCTAAGAGAAGGCTTTTAGAACCAATGCCGGAAGGCTCGTCAATAGTTTATCTGTGGTACGTCGGCAGAATGTCGATTCCCCGTAGGTAGTTTGTCAATCGTTTGTCCACACCATTAGATTAGTTCATGTACTCGTCTGTGTCGTAACGGTGTACTCGTCGCCGGCCTTGTGATGTGTGATGCTGTTAGCGCAAAAAACGGAATCATGTTGCATTGGGTGCGTAATATTCAAGAGACCGAACAAAACACCGACAGATATTCCTCAACCTTCTTATCAATCACGCAAGAACGCTACTTGCTCTTGTCCATGAGCTCACATTCGTGCAAAACATATCACCACAACCCGCATGATTTTACAATGTTTCAGTATAGGATGGCGGGGCAACATGGCAGCTATTGCATATTGATGAAATAGCCTTTGCACTGCGGCAGCTCTATCCGTTGCGTAGGCGGAGATTTTTGCAGTTCTGGGTCGTTATATTATGCAATACACAGGTTAGCAGTTCCATGTTGATAACCCCTGTGTTGCTTTAAATGATTCCCAGTACCATTCTTTACCCCTACTAAGGAAGCTTGCACTAAAACCATCCGGGGGAGAATCAGCACAATCAAGCACTGACCACTTGCACCAGTACATAATACCTTCGCATACGCGGCAAGTTTTACCCTTTGTAATAATTTCGACGTTGAGCCAGTAATTTTCTGCAGAAGACCATTCTCCGGCTTTTGCCTTGATGTAACCAAGCATGGTATAAATTATCACGCTATTTTGTACAATTGAATTTAGGTGCGCGCAATCAGAGCGAATCATATTGTATAGCCTCTCAGCTCTTAGAAGAATGGAAGACGCTTCACTATTCTCACCAAGACGAATAAGACAGTAGGCCGCTTTCGCAAAGAAGACTGATTGGCCGCTGTGTAGAACCAAGGATTCTCCCATATACATGCAATTTTTAAAGTGAATCAGCGCCGCGGCATAATCTCCCTTGGCTAAGTTAATATTGCCTTTTATATGTTCAACGGCAATGATAGAGGTTGTATAGCTACAGCCATCGTGCTCCATCTTTTCAAAAAGGCGCACAGACATATTCAGAAGTTTCTCTGCTGATACATAGCTCCCGCGCATTACATTTGCCGTTGCGATAAATCTTATCGAAGTTCCAATCCAAACGTGGTTATGGTTTAGCATTGCCAATTTAAATGTCTTCTTGGCAAACAAATCAAGCTTCCGAGCGTTATTGGTTTTCTGCGCAAGATAACATAACTGTTCACATATTTCTATAATCAGCAATTCAAAATTAAGCCGCTCTGCTTTTACAAGAGCTTCGTTTAGTACGCCGCTGGCGCCGCTAAAGTCGCCTGTCCAGCATAAATAACCGCCTTCAAGAAGCATTAGCTGACATTCAAACGATGATATTTCTGCAGTTCTTCCGTTTTTACGTATTACTTTATCTAAAAGCCTTGATGCTTTGCCAAGCGCAGACGGGGTGTACTCGATATCGTCACTGGATGGGTTATACACTGCGATTTCTTGGTCACTTATGATAGGAGAAAGAACGTGGGTGCACCGGAAATGATTTCTTAATTCCAGCAATCTCCACTTAAGTTCTTTTATAGAAAGATTGGCTTGCTCTGAGTGGGATATTAACAATGAGTATTCTCGCCAGCTCATAGCTATATTGGACACGTTGTGTTCCATACAATCGATAAATTTTATATGAAGAGCTTTTTTAAGTGTTTCAGACATATTGGCTAAAAAATCTTCTCTAATTCTCGGATGAGTAAATGTGTAATAAACATAGCCACTTTCGTCCTTGTATTCTCTTACAAGCCCTTGCAGCTTGATATTCGTGTAACATTCGGCAAGAATAACAAGATCCAGATTCAGTATCTGTGAGAGTTGCAACATAGAAGCGCCATCGCCCAGAACTGCGATTGCATCCAGAAATAACCGATCAGTTTTGGATAATATTTCTGCTCTGTATAGGAAACGACTTTCGGTATTTTGCACAATGCTGTCGGTATCTTCACCTAAATTACTTAGAATTTCATTTATAAAAAATGGGTTGCCTTCTGTTTTTGAATAGATGTCATCCAAATGGGAATCTGTCCATTCAAAATCAGGTTTTAATTTTTTACATATAAGCTTTGTTTCTTCTCTCGTAAAGCGGTTTAGAGTGATCTCAAGCTTCCTAAATGTCTCCCCTATGAAACCTACCCTGTGCATAAAAAGGCTTTTAGCCTCCTCGTAACCACTGATAATTATGTATCTGGGAGATTCTTTGTTCCATATAACTGCCTCCAGAATCATCCACGACGAACTGTCCATCCACTGTATATTTTCTACAACAAGCAAGGAATTATTATTGTGACTTGCACATCTCTTAACAAGCATCTGAACTATAAAAGGAATATTTTTCTCTGTAAGATATTCACACTCTCCGTTAAAATCATCTGTACCCTCGTGTAAAAACTTAAGGACAGAAGATAAGGGTCTGTTAAGTTCTTCCTGATAACATTTTATCCTATTAGACTTCCATCCAATATTCGCAAGCCGACTCGTCACGTCTGTTATCAATGAATTTTTACCAATTCCCTCCTCTCCCCAGATAAATACTGAAGACGGTAAATCTGTGTCAACACAAACGTCCTCACTCATAAAGGCAAGTATTCTGACAAGCTCATTTGTTCTTAACAATGGGTTTTCATCGGTGGGAAGCCGCAACGCCTTAACTCCGGCGGTTGCCGCACTACATGCGGCAGACGAAGCGGGATCATTAAATGGCATCTCTATTCCAAGATCACGCTCCACATTTTTTGAAAATCTTTTAGCTGCCATAGCCGCTTCAATCTTTTTGTCAGCTTTTATATAGAGACGAACCAGCTCCCCATTGACAACTTCGTCATATGGCTCATATTGAGCAAGGAGTTCATAACACTTTATTGCATCGTTCAAGGCACACTGAGAATCGGCCTGCAGCATACGAACTGACCTCTTTTTTACATTCTCCACCAGTAAAGATCTGTAAAATTCTCGTTTGTTCCTCAGCCACTCTTCAAACATAGGGATATCGTCTAATCTCGGTAAGTTCATATACCCGTCAAACATACGATCAAGGGTCGCAATGTCTATGGTCATCACATTCTCTAGCAAATCAATATCACTATCAATAATTACATCTTTGGCAATTGTTAAAAAACCATGTTCGGCAACAATTATTGGAACTATTGTGCGAATACAACAAAGAGCATTATTAAGATTCCTCTTACCTGAATCATATGTTTTTTCGCTCCATAAAAGCGCGATAACTTCGTCACGTGATATATGTTTTTCCTCTAACACGAGCATCGCCAACACTTTTGCCTTGAGGAATGGAAACTTTACTTTCCCAGTGCCATCAAAGATGTCCGGTTCTCCAAGAAATTTTACATAATAATGAAGCCTTCCAGACACCATAAAAACCACTCCTTGATTACAGAGATAGACAACTATCAACAGTGCGTATTTGAAGAAAACTATTACACTATACAAATAACCCTAAAGATAAAGACACCATATTTACATATATTGACCCAGCATATGTAATATACCTATGCTTATACACTAAGTACCATATTTAAGAATTTACAACTTATTATACACATTAACTAAAATTATATTAACATCACAACTTATACTTTTAACAGAATCACCACAAATGCGTCATATTGGTAGCGTCACGAAATAATATGAACATATTTGTGGTCCCTATCTCGCACCAATAAAATGAGGAATCACGTGCATAAGTCTGTATATTGTACAACACACAGCAAGAACTAGAAACTGCGCGCTATAGCAATAAGAGAAAGATTCCGGTGTAAAGATATATAAACACCGGAATTCTTTGCTATAAATCTAAATTCTGACACCAACTTTTTAACGACGTCTATTTTGCATTCTTTCTTGCTGCAATATCTTTCATATAATATTTACCCGGAGTATTGAAAAATTCTTTTACAAGGACAAGAACTTCGCCATTCATTAAAAGGATTCCCAACATACTTGGCAGTATCATGAAAGCAAAAAATAAATCCATGAATGGCCATAATATTTCCGCATCCCAGAAGGTACCTGAGAATATGCAGCCTATAAAAACGCACCTCATGAAAACAGAAAATTTGTAGCCCCCTAAGAATTCAGCCTGTTTTTCACCGTACCACGAGTATGCAAGAATTGACGTCCACGCGAAAAGGGTAAGACTAACAGCAACAAATATCCCGCCCAAAGATCCCAATTCTGCGGAAAAGGCGACAGTTGTAAGAACGGATGCCTTTTCAGCAACATCTGGAGCCATCCATACGCCGGAAACAAGTATGGCAAAAGCCGTACATGAACAAACAACTACGGTATCAAGAAAGACTTCCATTGCAGCATAAAATCCCTGACGAACAGGATGGTCTGTAATGGCAGTTGAATGTGCGACTGCAGCGGTTCCATCTCCTGCCTGATTTGAATACGCACCCCGAGCAAGTCCCCAACGCATTGCCGTGGCAATTGACGCACCTGCAAATCCTCCGACAGCCGCTGTCGGGGTAAAAGCATACTGGAATATCATCGCTATAACACCCGGTAGTTCTTTAATATTCAATATCACAACGATAAAAGCTACAAGTACGTAAAGACCGGCCATACTTGGAACTACCTTCGCAGCAATAGAACCTATTCTTTTTACTTCACCAAAAAGACACACCCCTGCAGTGACAGTGATAATCGCACCAACAAGGTATTTATTTAAAGCAAATGTCTCGTTTAGTGCCCCAACAATAGAATTACACTGCACCATACAATCTGCAAAACACTGACCAACAAGCGCACAAGCATAAAATGCGCCTAACCAACCTAAATGGTATTTTTTTAATCCCGCAGACAGATAATATTGAGCACCACCAACATAGTCGCCTTTTTCATTTTTTATTCTATATTTTTGTCCCAACACTACCTCCGCAAACTTTGTGCTCATTCCTACAATTGCCAATAGCCACATCCAAAAGACTGCTCCCGGGCCTCCCCATGCAATCGCAAGTCCGACACCAACTATATTGCCTGCCCCAACTGTGTTTGCAAGTGCTGTAGACAGAGCTTGAATAGGTTTAAGAGTTCCAATTGCAGCATCGTCATCTTCAGACTTATCAAAGATTTTGCCCATGGTTTGTCCCCAAATATATTGAAAATGTCTTATTTGTACAAACCCCAGACGCGCCATCACAAAAACGCCGCCCATACCAAGGATATAAAGCATTGGGTCTCCCCATATCCAGCCGGAAAATCCTAAAATACACTTCATGATAAAATCGCCCATCTCAAACTTCCCCCTTTAATATTCTAATTACAAGGCTCCGTAATATAGAAACGATTTTGACTAACTCTAAGTGACATAGGTGCAAAAAGTAGCGGATAATTATGCACCTATGTCATGCTTATTTTAAAAACTATACTTAATACCAATATCAGAAAGTTCTTTCTTTATTTTTTTGTACTGTGCTACAAATTCAGGTCTTGGGACAACTTTTTCCATGTCGTATACTTCTTGTATTTTGTATCCATAATTATCTTTTGGAATAGATTCTTCATATTTATCAAGCAATATCAATGCTATTTCGTTTGCATCCTTTCTGCTCATTCTGCTGCTGTATGATGCCAAGGCTGTCTCCATGAAAAGGCGAGATTCGAGCGGAGTGGCTCTGTCGCAGAACTTGTTGCGGCAAGTACCTGCTCCCCAAATATTGGCTCCTGACGATTCGACTACAACAGCATGTGCTGCGGCTTCATAGTAAACAAGATCAGTTCCGGGGCCGGCATTGGCAAACAGACTCTCAAGGAAAATGAGATTTGAATTACGTGACACTGCTTGGGAATTGACGGATAGAATCCAAAGCATTTCCTTACCCGTGTTGGTCTGCCACCTCATATGGAATGGGAAACATAAACTCCACTGAGCTCCGTAGAGACATGCGCCCTGTATATTGTAAACTGTCTGTAATACGGCAGTGCCTTCCGGACTCCCAGCATATCCGCCTAACATTGCACCGCAAAGGTTGCCGAACACATTACCGTATGAACGATAGTGCATCGCTTTATTAAGCATTGCATCGTTGGTGGTAAGCTCTGTAAGAATCGAAACCATTCTTCCATCCATATGGGACGGTCTTACTCCCCATGCTGCATTCGCGGCTGCTATTTGGGCTTGATCAGTTTCTGCTGTCCCTACTGAAACTGAGTATATATCAGGTTTGCCTACGAGACGCATTGCATCACGAAGATTCATTGCGTGCTCCATTGCACCGGCAATTTCGGAAGGAGAGTTTGAACGTATTTTATTCCCCATAAAATCTTCAAGCAGGGGGGCACATAAACCGTCTATCAGAGGTTCTTTAAGATAGGCCATACAAGCCCTCTTATGGATATCGGAGCTGTAGCTCATGTCTGGACTAAACAGTAAAAATGGACGTGTCTTTGAATCCTCAACATTTCTGGTGCTTATTACTCTTTGGTCATGTCCTGCCCCTACGAAATAACTGGGCTGACAAGTACCGAGGACTTCACGTACTTCTTCTTCCGAGAATTCCATAACCCTGTGCGTATCTTGGTGGTATACACCCACATTAACAAAAAATTCCACTGCGGCATTCCACACAGAATCTGCCAGAGAATCATCCATATTTACAGCACTTTTTCTATCCCATACGATATTGTATTTTTTTAGAACACGCCTCATCTCGGGAATAAAACGCTCCATCATATAGGTATTCTGATCTTTGCAAAAAGGACCTGTTTGAGCTTTTTCAAAAACTTCCCACATTCTGAACGTAGACATAGTAAAATATCCTCCTTAAAGTAGCTTCTATAAAATTAAACTAAAAGTTTACCGCTATTAGCCGAGAATCTTCTTAAGTTTCGCTGCGCACTCGAATGCATCGAATGACCACACATCGGCTCCGATGCGCTCTGCCCATTCAACTGATGTCGGGGCTCCGCCTACGCACACAAGGTACTTGCCCTTATCGCCCGCATCGGCGACCATCTTTATGAACTCTTCCTGTCCGGGCATTGTGGTTGTCATAAGTGCGGAAAGTCCTACTACGTCAGCCTTCTCTTTGCGTGCTGCTTCGAGGTATGCAACCGGGTCTACGTCTGCGCCGAGGTCAACTACGTTAAATCCGTTAGCCTGGAGAACTATGCCGACGATGTTCTTGCCTATGTCGTGGTAGTCGCCCTTAACTGTTCCGACGATAACCGTCTTGGCCGCTGCGCCCTCTGTTGCGGAGACGAGGTGTTCTTTGAGGACATCCATAATCTGCATGAAAGCATCGCCCGCGATCATAAGGTCGGGAAGGAAAACTTCGAAATTCTCAAACTTCTGTCCGAGAACAGCCATCTCGTCCGTAAGTCCGTTCATAATTTCCTGTGCCGGAGTACCCTTATCCATTACCTCTTTGACAAGTGCTACCGCTGCTTCTCCTTCTCCGTCTACCATGTACTGACGAATCTGTGCTATTGACATACTCACTACCTCCGTAAAATAGAATTATCAAAATAAATTCAACATTTGCTATGCTTGAAATAATACCTTTATAAAATAAAATTTCTGCAAAAACAGGAGAAATTTTAAATAAATCAACATAAAAAATTAAAATATAAATATTATTTTTTTATCTCTCTGCTTAGTTGATTTTTTGTTTCAGTGATAGAATTGTCAAATTGACACATGCAGTGCACCGTCTTTCTGCTAAATATTAGTTATGGGAGTTGTCTCGAAATGGAGCGGAGTAAGCTTTATATGCTTTTGGGGGATTTGGCGGTTTTGTTGGTGGCTTTTATTTGGGGGGCTACCAATGTCGTTATACGGGACGCTCTTACGGGGATTACTCCGTTTTGGTTTTGCGCTTTGCGTTTTATTATCGGCTGGGCTACGGTTATGCTGCTGTTCGGAAGAAGAGCTGCGGCGATGCCGCGGAGGACTAAGCTTACCGGGGTTGCTATCGGGGCGGTTTTTATTTGCGCTTATTTGGTGGGAGCCGTGGCTTTGCTTTATACAACGGCGGGGAATCAGTCTTTTATTATTTCTATGTCTGTGGTTTTTGTGCCTCTCTCTGTGTGGTTTATGACAAGGCGTTTTCCCGGCTGGCATGTTGCCGCCTCCGTTGTGCTTTGTACGGCGGGAATGGCGGGGCTTATGCTTGACGGGAGTATGTCCGTGAATATCGGTGATGCTCTCTGTTTTGTCTCTATGCTTTTTGTTACGGCGTATATTCTTTTGGTGCAGAAGTATGTGGGAGGGGCCGACCCATGCGGGCTCTCTTGCTGGCAGGCATTGGGCGGTATGGTTCTCGCGGTTGCGGCCGCTTTGATTTTTGAGCCTGTCCCGAGCAATCTTGCCGCCGACGCGTGGCTGGCTATTATTTATTCCGCAACTATTGGCTTTGCGCTGACGCTTGTTTTGCAGACAGTGGCTCAGAAGTATACGAACGCGACTCATGTTGCCATTTTGCTTTCGACTTCGGGAGTTTTTGGCAGTATTCTCGGAGTTATTTTTATCGGCGAACCTATGACTTTCAGAATTTTTACGGCTTCGGCTCTGATTCTCGCGGGAGTGCTTATGGTTGAGGCATATCCTGCTTTGAGAAAGAAGAAGGGAGTCTGAGAGCCGTTTCAGATTCGCCACACTTCTTTCAGTTTTTCTATGCCGGGGCGTATTTTTTCAAAGGCTATCCCCGCAAATGACAGGCTGACTTTCGTTTTTCCGTTCTCACTGCGTGAGATTCTTTCCACTGCGATTCCATGTTCTGATGCAGACCTGAGAGCAGACTCTTCGCTCATGGGCAGGTTTAGTGTTATGGATACGGATATTGATGTTTCATAGAGAACAGCTGAGGCTCCCTTCCCAAATACGGACGAGACAGCGGAGAGTATTTCCGCCGCTTTGGCTCTGTACACTTTGCGGCTTCTCTTTATGTGGCGTTCCAAGCAGCCGCCTGTTATGTATTCCGCAAGTGCAAGCTGTTCTATTTTGCTTGATGTCTGGTTGTATAGCCTTGTGTCGGAGACGGCTCTCTCTGCCAGTTCCGCAGGGAGGACCATGTATGCTATGCGCACGGACGGAAGGAGAAGGCGTGAGAAGCTGCCTATGTATATCACTTTTTCCTGCGATTTGCCTTGCAGAGCCGGTACTGTGCGCGACACGTAGCGAAGTTCGCCGTTGTAGTCGTCTTCCAGTATGTATCTGTTGTTTTGTTCCGCCCATGCGAGGAGAGCGGCTCTTCTGCCTGCAAGCTTGTGAAGAGAGGTTTGCGGCATGTTTGAGGTTATGTCCGCAAAGAGTTCGCACTCCGAGCGATCAAGTTTTTCTTTCAGAGTGTCGTTGTCTCTTTCTATTTTTTCTATATTCCATCCGAAGTCGCTGAAAATCTGCTCTCCCTGCACAAAGCCCGGTGTTTCTATGGCGGCGCGTCCCCGTCCCAGCACACGGCATAGTGAGGCAAGGAGCTGTTGAGTTCCTGACGCAACGACTATCCTCTCGGGAGAGGCAACTACTCCTCTCGAGGTGAGACAGTAACTTACAAGCGCACGGCGCAGCGCGGGCTCACCCTGCGGATCTCCTTGCGATATTATTTCTTTCTGTTTTCCAAGTGCCGTTCGGAGGTGTTTTCTCCACATGGTTATGTCTGCGGCTCCGCTGTCTACGCTTCCGGAACCGAAGTCATACTCCACCGGTATGTGTAGCTGCGCTTCCCCCATTTTGTATTCATCTCTTTCTCCGCGTGCGGACGTTGCGACAAAGAAGCCGCTCTTCGGCCTGCTTTCTATGTAGCCGTCTATTTGCAGTTTGATGTATGCGTTTTCGACGGGAGACCTGCTGACGGAGAGTTCCTTTGCCAGCTCGCGAATGGAGGGAATGCGGCTTCCCTCGTCAATTATTCCGTCCGAGAGGGCAAAGGCTATGGAGTCATAAATCTGCCTCCACAGAGCTTTCTCCGATGATGTGTCCACACTTACAAAGTTATTCAGCAAGGTATCCTCTCCCCAAACTGTCATTATAAAATATTAAAAAACTGTCCATTGTTGGAATGACAATTTCGATATATAACTATAGCGCACCCGGGCAGCCTGCACAATAGGAGAGAAATAGATATGATTTTTACGGAAGCAATGAAGAAAAGAGTGGATTTCGCATACGGACTTAAGGGCGGAGTTATTATGGATGTAACTACGCCGGAACAGGCAAAAATCGCCGAAGCAGCCGGAGCCTGCGCGGTTATGGCTCTTGAGAGGATACCGGCCGATATCAGAGCTGCGGGCGGTGTTTCGAGAATGAGTGACCCGAAGATGATTCGCGGGATTCAAGAGGCTGTTTCTATTCCAGTTATGGCGAAGTGCCGCCTCGGACATTTTGCTGAGGCTAGGATTCTTGAGGCTATAAAGATAGATTGTGTGGACGAGAGCGAGGTTTTGAGCCCTGCTGATGACACGTATCACATAGACAAGAAGATTTTTACGTGCCCCTTTGTATGCGGAGCCAGAAACCTCGGAGAGGCATTGAGGCGCGTGTCGGAAGGCGCTGCGATGCTTCGCACAAAGGGCGAGGCGGGAACGGGCGATGTTGTTCAGGCGGTGCGCCACATGAGAGCGATGAACGCAGAGATACAGCGCATATCGGCAATGAGGGAGGACGAGCTTTATGAAGCGGCAAAGGAGCTTCAGGTGCCGACAGACCTTCTCTCCTATGTCCGCGAGAATAAGAGACTTCCCGTCGTAAACTTCGCAGCGGGCGGCGTAGCTACTCCCGCAGACGCAGCTCTCATGATGATGCTCGGTGCGGACGGTGTGTTTGTCGGAAGCGGAATTTTCAAGTCCGGCTCTCCCGCCAAGCGTGCGAAAGCAATTGTGACCGCAGTAGCAAATTATACAAACGCGGCGCTTCTTGCAGAGATTTCGGAAGATTTGGGAGAAGCTATGGTCGGACTCAACGAGAGCGAAGTCAAAGTTCTTATGGCGGAGCGCGGAAAATAGAGCGGACATGCGGAAATATCACGGAAGACGCCGGGCGGAGCAATCCGCCCGCTTTTTGTTTCCACAGACATAAGGCGCTTTTCACCCCGGTGTATTACCCGCCCGACACTTTCGGTTGTAAACATTTCCCTGTGATTATAGGCCCTCTTGCCTACAGATCTTCCCGCTTCATGATTGACGGAGCTCTTCCCTCTCCCACAATCGGTGTATAATTCTTTGTAAGCACATACTGCGGTAATTTGAGAGCCATATAATATGTTAAGGAGATGTTCTGCTTATGGAGGAGAAAAAGATTCTTACAATACTTCTCGGAAGTCCGCGGGCAGGGGGTAATACCGAAGCATTGGCGGACGCTCTGGCGCGCGGAGCTGAGGGACGGGGATATGAAATACGCAAAGTTCGGCTTTCGGCAATGAAACTGAATGGCTGTATCGATTGCCGCAAGTGTTGGAGCACCGGCACACCATGCGTGCAGAAAGATGATATGGACAAGGTGTACGCAGATATCGAAGCTGCATCGGTGATAGCTTTTGCCTCGCCGCTCTACTACTATTCTTGGTCTGCACAGATAAAACCTGTGTGGGACAGGTCGCTTCCGTTTTATATGCCGGGTGCTGCGCGTACAATCACAGGCAAGAAGGCGATCCTTCTGGCAGCGGCGGGAGACAAAGCAGAGTCAAAATTTGAGGGAATGACAGCATCTTTTAAGAACTCTGCCGAGTTTATGGGATTTGAAATTGCTGGAATTGTGTGCGCTCCCGGAATGTATGTAAAGGGAGATATAGAGTCAAAGGGAGAGAGCTATCTCGCAGAAGCGGAAGCGCTCGGAAGCAGACTTTAACGGCAGCGATTCACTAACATAGATAACAGCCCGAGCCGCCCTTAAGTTTCCCAGCGGCTCGGGCTGTGCATTTGGCGGCTTTGCCTAAACCCGCTGTTAGTTCCTCATATTTTATGACGGACTGTCCAGCAGCCAATCCAGAACATTTATCTGCTTTATGCCGTTGTAGGATGTCTTGGGAGTATAGTCCATTGTCAGGAGATATTTGGGGTTGTGGTCTTTAATGGAATCCAACGGAGCCAGCTCGCGCTTGAGTGTCTGCTCTTCCATCACTGTCTGTGACACTTGGTAGTATTCACACCCTTCGGCTCCTATCGCGATAAAATCGACTTCGGCAGTTCCGATTTTTCCTATATACACTTCATAGCCCCTTCTCAAAAGTTCCAGATATACGACATTCTCAAGGATGTGCCCCATGTCCGCGCCTTTGGTTCCCAGAATAAAGTAGCGCAGGCCGATATCCGCGGCGTAGTATTTATACCCTGTTGCAAGATACTGTTTTCCCTTTATATCGTATCTGCCTGCCTTGTAAAATATGAAGCTTTCCGCAAGAGCGCAAAGATAATTTTCCACACTCGGCACGCTGATTTTTCTTCCCGCAGAGGTCATTTGATTGGCTATTTTTGTAGACGACGTCGTGTTCCCTATGTTGTCGAATATAAATTCCGAGACACTTTCGAGCATGGCTGTGTCTGTTATTTTTTTTCTTATTGCGATATCTTTAACCAAAATTGTATTATAAATACCCTCAAGATATGCTCTGATATCCCGACTCCTCGTAAGTTCAAGCGCACCGGGGAAGGAGCTGTTTTGCAGGTAATTTCTGTAAAGCTCAGGCAGATTGCCGTTGTTTGGGTAAGCGGATACATATTCCTTAAATGAAAGGGGCAGCATTTTTATTTCGACATACCGCCCTGAAAGCAGAGTTGCCAACTCTCCCGAAAGTAAAAAAGCATTGGAACCTGTTATGTACAAATCAACATTTTTTTTTGCATAAAGCCAGTCAACCGCCTCTTGAAAGTTTTCAGCCTGTTGAACTTCATCCAGAAAGACATAATTTTTCCCGTCGGCTGTCAATTTGCTTTCCACATATTTATACAGAGTTTCCGCTGTGCGAATATTGCGATGGTCGCCATCTTCTAAATTTGCCGTTATTATTTGCGCGTCCGATATACCGATAGACCTCAGATAATTTTGAAACAGCTCAAACATCGTGGATTTTCCGCATCTGCGGATTCCCGTCACGACTTTTATCAAGTTCTTGTCCTTAAAGTTTATTAGGTCATTGAGATATTCCTGTCTATCAACCATGAGATCACCCCCAAAATTTGTAATTTGATTTTAGCATAAATCCCCTGAAATATAAAGTTTGTAAAATATATTTTATAAACTTTATATTTTTAGAATGTTTGATAATTATATTTTACAAACTATACAGAGCGAGTAATGAGGGAGCATCTGTTCGGATATGATACGAGCCGCCTTTAAGTTTCAGGGCGGCTCGTTTTGTTCCGTTTGTTTTTAGAAGTAGAGTTCGTATTCCTGCGGGGTTGGTGCGTTGTAGATGTATTCGGCTTCCGCTCTTTTTGCCTTTATCCAGAGTTCGAGGAGTTTCGGCGGGAATGCGGGAGCTAGGTATTCATGGTCTTTTTCCAGCCCGTTGAGCACCAAGTTCAGGTTCAAGGGGAAGGTCAGTTCGTCTTTGGCGTCCTGGCTCTGGTATCCGAGTGCGACCGGGTCCATATTTTTCACTATGCCGTCGGCACCTGCGAGTATCATTGCCGCGAGGAAGAAGTAGGTGTTTGCCGAAGCGTCTCCCGTACGGTATTCGACACGAGTTTCTTCTTTTTTGACGTATCCGGGGATTCTGACAGCAGCGGCTCGTGAGCCTTTTGCAAAGGTTGCGCTTACGGGAGCTTCATAGCCGTGTACGAGGCGGCGGAAGCTGTTTGTGCTGGGGCATCCAAAGGCAAGCAGGCTTCCAGTGAGGCTGTGACAGAGCATCCCCGCCGTGTAACTGAGCCCCTCTTTTGAGAGGTTGAAGAGCTCTGTTCCTGGGAATATTGATTTGCCCTCTTTTTCAAGGAACTGGTGTACGTGCATTCCGTTTCCGGGCATTTTGTAGAGCGGCTTCGGCATGAATGTGACGCAGAGGCCCATTTCGTCCGCGACCTGTTTCACTATCCATTTTGCCAAGGAGACCTGGTCTCCGGCGCGTTCCATGTCCATAAAATCAAGTTCTATTTCAAGCTGTGATATTGCAACTTCGTGGTGGTGGTACTTTACGGGTATGCCGAGTATTTCCATGAGATGCACTGTTTCGTTGCGGAAGTCGAGGTATTTGTCTTCCGGCGGCATACGGTGATACGCCTTGTGCGGGTCTACGCGGGGGGCTTCTCTGTAGCCTTCGCCGAGTCCCTCGGAAGACATGACTCTGTAAGATGAGTGGTCGGGCGCCGTTGAGTATTCGACATCTTCAAAAGCGTAGTATTCAAGTTCCACAAGGACTTTGGCCGTGTCGGCAATACCCTTTTCGCGGAGGAATTTTTGCGCGTTTCTTATTACATTTCTGGGATATTGGTCAAATGTTTCGCGTTCTGTTGAGACTACATCACAGAGGACGTTGAGCATTTTGTATTCTCCTCGGATTTCGTAGAACGCAGTGGACATATCCGGGATTGCGACCATGTCTGAGTTGTTTACTTTTGCATAGCCGTAGTTTGAGGCATCGAATCCGATACCTTCGGCAAGGATCTTCTCTGTAACGTACGCGTGAGGAAGTGAGACACTGCGAATGTTGCCGGCAATATCAACCATCAGAAAATTAAGAAAATCTGCTTCTTCAATTCTGCAGTTAAAACGCTGAAGCTCCATATAACAGACCCCCATATATATTTTTTGTTGCTGTTCGATAAGTTTATCATGCTAAGTATGTGATAACAAGAGTTTCTTTCCATTAGCATAAAAACACAAAACACACATAAATAAAAAAGTCTGTCTCAAATATGAGTTTTTATTATGGCTCCGTTCTTTTATCTTGTGGCGAGTGTGGAGAGGTCAAAGATTGGCAGCAGTACCGCTATAACAACGAAACCGACAAGGAATCCCATCACAAGGATTATCATGGGTTCGGCGAGAGTGGCCCATTTCTGCATGGAGGATTGAGCGTAATCCCAGCAGTTTGAACCTAGGCGCGTCAGCGAGTCGGGCAGATTGCCTCCGCTCTCTCCAACGCGTACGACTGTGACTATTTCTTCGGGGAATGAACCCTCTTTCTCCAAACCCTGAGAGAATCTGTATCCCTGTCTGATGTGTTCTGATACGACGGCAAGGCGTCCCTTTACCGGGTCCAGGGGGGCCGTAAGTTTCAGTACCTGCACCAATGGCATTCCCGCTTTCAGAAGTGTGCCGGCCTGAGAGAATATCATGGCAAACGCTATGTTGTCGCGCACATCCTTGAACATCGGGAGCGTTATTTTTTTATTGTTTCTGCGGCACCAAAAGATGAATATTGCCACCACGCTTATGAATGGCAGGAATCCGACTCTTACTGCGTGAGAGATGAATATGAGAAGTTTTGTGACGAACGGCAGTTCCGCACCCGATTCTATGACGAGTTCTGTGAGCTTGGGAACTACGAAGCTGAGCAGAAATA
>CAZBYL010000051.1:0-15329 GCA_964496275.1 uncultured Synergistaceae bacterium
CCTACGACCCCCTGCGTGTAAGGCAGGTGCTCTCCCGCTGAGCTATCCGCCCGCATCGCACTCCGTACCGCGTCAGCGACAACAGTGGATATTATAACAACTTTTTTTGACATGTCAACACCCAATTAAAAATTTTATTTGATGGGATTCGCAGTAGGTTCTATGGCATAAGAGATGTCTGCGAAATGGACGATATGTGTGTGTTTATTTGTCGAGGTTACGCGTGTATGTGTTTTATTCTGAGTCCTCATCCTGGTTATCAGTGATGTTTAAGCGCCTCAGCATTTCCGGTATCGTGACTAGGTCAACAGGTAAATTGTGGCGTATTTGCGACAATTTACTTAGGAAGAGAACAGTTGCCGGCCGAAAGTGACAGATTACCACCAAATCGCCTCTTTTAGACGCAATCTTTATTGTTTCGTGGAATCTGGCCTCTATCGCATCTTTGTCTGCTGTATGGTCCAGAAACCCCCGATTCTTCAACGTTCCTATACCGGCTGCCTTGGCAACTTCATAGGCGACACTTTTACCGGATGTGCTGCTGTCAACAAAGATCATATTTTTTTCTCTGAGGACATCAATTATCGGCACCATAATATCCCAGTCCGCGGTTGCGAGTGAGCCTCGGTGGTTGTTTATGCCTATTGGGGAGGGCAATGTATCAAGAGCCTTCTTGGTGACAGACGCAATAGTCTCTCTGTCCATACCTTTTCCTATCAGGAAGGGCCCGCCTTGTTTGTCTATCTCGGCCTGCATCGGCAGGTGAAGGAGGTACGGTATACCTTTTGATTCAGCCAGTTCAGCCGTTTGCAGTGTGTAGCTTTGATACGGCATTATTGCCCATGTTGATGGGATGCCGTAGCCGGCTACTTTTTTTGCAAGATCTATGTTCGCTCCGCCATCGTCTATTATTATTGCAAGCATCGGGCGTCCTTTGTATTTTGTTGTCACTGAACCTTTGGGCATATCGAAGGATGAGTATGTAGCTGTGGGTGTTTTTTTATTTTTTGCGGAGGTGTCATTTGATATCGCACCGTGAACACTCTCGCTGTCCTTACTTTTTGCGGCAGTTTTATGTTCCTCGATTTTCTTTGTTATAAGTTCGGAATCTTTGGCGATTATCTCAGTGTCGGAAGGCTGAAAGATTCCCATAATTTTATCTTTAATGACGCTTACATTAAGAATATTCTGTATTTGATCAATTTCCGGAGCGGCAATAAAACAGACGAGGAGGACTGCGCACATGATAAGCGCAGCCAGCCTCGTCTTGGATTTTTTATCGTTGCCGGACCTTTTGAAGTGTCTGGCCATGTTTACCTCTTTTCAGCTCTATTTGCGAGCTATCTTGTTTTTAAGTTCTGCAAGAGCTTTCTGATACTGTTTGTCCTCTTTTTTGTTTTTCTTAGGCTCACCGCTCACTTTTATGTTCGGCTCCAACCCTTTGTGGTCTATTATATACCCGGAAGGAGTGGTGTATCTTGCTATTGTTATGTAGATACCTGATTTGTCGGGAAGGTTGAATAAGGACTGAACAGAGCCTTTTCCAAATGTTTTCATCCCGATTATCGTTCCTCTTTTATGGTCTTTAACAGCACCGGCAAGGATTTCAGCCGCACTGGCACTGCCTTCGTTTACAAGCACTACAAGAGGAAGGTTGTTTGCGCGTCCTTCTTGAGCATATAAGGTATCATTGGCCTTTTCAAAACGGCCTTTCATTCCGACGACTACTCCTCCGTTTATAAACTGTGATGTGACGTTGACACATGAGTCAAGGAGTCCCCCGGGGTTGTTTCGCAGGTCAAGTATGATGCCTTGAGCCTTTTTGGCTTTCGCACTTTTTATTGCACTTTCAAGCTCCTGATCAGTTTTTAGGTTAAACTGGTTGAGTTTTATGTAAGCTATTTTATCCTGCATTTCGAGGCGCACCGTTTTTATTTTTATTACTTCTCTGACGATCGTAAATGTCAGGAGTTTGTTTTCGTTCTTTCTCCTGACCCATATTTTGACAGGTTTTCCGGCAGGGCCTCTTAAAAATTTTACGACTTCATCACTGGTCATTCCCATTACGTTTTTGTCTTCAACTTTTATTATTTCATCAAGTGGCTTTATTCCGACTTTATCGGCAGGTGTTCCCTCAATAGGTGTTATTACGGTAGTCCGGCCATCCCGTGTTGTTATGTATATTCCAAGACCGCCATATTCACCTTCCATTTCGATTTGTTCTTCTTCAAGCATTTTAGGGTCAACAAATCTTGTAAAGGGGTCTCCGACGGATTCGACTATCCCCTTTACGGCTCCGTAGTACATTTTCTTTTCGTCTATTTTCCCCTCTTTATCCCCATCAACTTGATATGTTTCAAGGGCAAGTTTAACCTGCTTTATTATCGCAAGCTGCTGAGGCGAGAAAGGGAGTCCCTTCCCCCAGTCTGAACCTAGGGCTTGCGGAACCATGTATATCCCCATGGAGATAAGTATACCTATAAAAATTCCTGCGGCGATGTCTTTAATTTTTCTGCCCATTGTTACCACTGACCTTTCCTAAATCGAGTCCTTTTTATTTATCGTAAGTAGCGCATCGGGTTGACAGCGTTACCGTTTACTCTGACTTCAAAATGCAGGTGGTTTCCGGTTGCGACACCGGTTGAACCTACTCGCCCTATAACGGATCCTCTGCTGACTTTCTGGTCTTCCGCACATTCAATTCTTGAAAGGTGAGCATATACCGTGGTGAGATCCCCACCATGGTCGATTATTATGACTTGTCCGTATCCGCGCATCCAACCAGTATATAGGACTTCTCCCGTGTCGGCGGCTGATACAGGCGTTCCCTTTGGCGCACTTATGTCCAAGCCGGTGTGGTTGATTTTTGTTTTAAATACAGGATGTACTCTTGTGCCAAATACGCTTGATATAGAACCTTGCGTAGGCCACGCAAGCCTTCCGCCTTTGTAGTATACGACTTCTTTTTTTGTCGGGTTTTTCTTAGCTTTCAGAGCACGCTTCTGAGCCAGCAGTCTTTTAACGGTGGACTGAAGTTCCTTCGAAGCACGTAGTAGTTCTTCCTGCTCGTGCATGTATAGGGCTTTGTCTTTTTTTACTTTAGCCAGCAGTGCGTTGCGTTCGTTGGCTGCGGCATTGAGTTCTTTGTGCTGAACTTTCAGAACGTTGCCCTGTTCCTTGTAGTTCTGCTGATCTTCCATCAATTTTCTCTGCGCGTTCGTGAGTCGATCTTTTTGCTCTGCCAAACTGTTAATTAACTTTTGATCCTGGTCAGCAATTTTCCCCAAAAGGTACGAAGTAGAGATTGCTTCCTGTGCGCCGCGTGACGAAAGAAGTAAATTAAACTCAGTAATGCCTCCGTATTTGTATATGCTCACAATCCTCTGACGCAATAGTTTTTGTGTGCGCTGTATCCCTGTGTCGGTATCCGATATTTCACCGGTAAGTCTTACAATATTGTTCTGCAACCTTTTAACTCTGAGGTTCACAACATTTACTCGTTGCTGTGTTAACGTTATTTTTTGGCTTAGTTCTTCTATCTGGCGTGATACATTTTTTTCTTTACGTGCAGTCTCGGAAATTTTCTTCTTTGTACCTGAAATTTGCTGCTGTATTTTTTTGTACTCTCGCTCCTGTGACGCTATCTGTTTGTCTATGTCTGTCGCTTTATCAGCAGCACAAGAGCACGTAACAGCCGACGCCAGAAATACGGCAGCTAATAACAAACAAGGTAATTTGAAATATATGTTTCCTATTGTTTTTTTCATTTTTTTGCCTGTACCCTCTACAACGGTTTTGCTGCTTTACTTATGAATCCTTCCACAGCAAACAAACTTGCAACCAGGCTTACGGTTGTACCACATGACACAAGGACAAAACCAAGTTTAAGAATTAGTTTAGGTGAGTCAATGAATGGCAAGAATGGCAACATATCTCGTAATTTGTCTATTGCAGAGTAATACGTTGCTCCAAGTATCATCGAAGCAACAAGCGAGCCAAGTAATCCTAGCAGAAACCCCTGAATAACAAATGGCAGAGTTATATACGTAGCAGTAGCCCCAACCTTAAGCATTACACTAATTTCAGATTCACGGGAATATACTGATATTCTTATGGTGTTAAAAAGCACTACAGAGCTTGCAGTCACTGCGAATATCAGCATTATAAAAGAAAATTTCTCGACAAAGCCCGAGACTTTTGTAAGTTTTTCCGCAATATGTCCCGCATATACAATGTCGTCTATTTCTCGTACAGACGCAAGTTCCCTGGCTGTCGCAGCAACCTGTGAGGCCTTGTCCACGTGAACCTCTATGCTTGAGGGAAGTGGATTATCACCAAGCAGCGTCAATGCCTTTGACTGAGCTCCTATTCTTGAGCGCAGTCTTTCAAGTGCGGCCTCTTTGGTTATTATGTTAATGTCTGTGACATTGGGCATCGAGCGAATTTGCTTTGCGGCACGTTGTATATCCGCTCCATCTTTAACATAGACCTGTATCGAGAGCTGATCTTCCATTACGGATACTATATTTTTTATGTTCAGTACAAACAGTGTCATAAATCCGATGACGAAAAACACCGACATCGCGGTAAATATTGTCAAAAAACTCATTCCCCAATGCCTGACTATGAGACGCCAGCCATCTCTTATTGCATATCTAACAGCCGCCATAGAGTTTGTAGTCCCCTTCCTGCTCATCTCTCACAACTCGTCCCCTGTGTATCTCAATAACTCTGTGACGGTATGTGTCAACTATATAATCATTATGTGTTGCCATAAGCACCGTTGTGCCTGCCGCGTTTATGTCAAACAGCAGCTTCATTATTTCGTCGGCTGTGTTGTTGTCAAGGTTTCCTGTAGGCTCGTCGGCAAGAAGCAGAGATGGGTCGTTCACAATTGCCCTAGCAATGGCAAGTCTCTGTTGTTCTCCTCCCGATAACTGCGGCGGATACATGTTTCTTCTGCGCCAAATTCCCACTTTTTTCATGACCTCGGATGCTTTTTCCGCGATTTCTTTTTGCGAGCACCCCATAACTTCCATTACAAAGGCGATATTTTCAAATGCAGTCAGGTTAGGAAGAAGCATAAAGTCCTGAAAAACGACTCCGATATCCCGCCGGAAAAGAGCCAGGTTAAATCTGTTTATTTTACGAAGCGCCCTGCCTCCGGCACTGACATGACCGCGTGTCGGGATTACATCGCGGAGTATACATCTCATGAGAGTGGTCTTTCCGGAACCTGTTTCGCCTACAAGGTAAACAAACTCACCCTTGTCAATTTGCAGATATATGTCTTCGAGAGCGACGATATCCGGCTCGTATATTTTTGTTACACCAGAAAAAGTAATTTCCATTTGTATCTTTTACCTCCTGCGAAGTGCCCAAACCTGCGAGGCGGCACTGACTATTTCCTGCCAAGTAAGTCCATGATATTCACGCAATTCATCCGGCATTCCGCTGCCTACGAAATAATCATCAACAGCAACAAAACGTACCGGTATGGGATATGTTGTGGACAGAGATTCCGCAACAGCACCGCATAGACCTCCGATTCTGCTCTGCTCCCCGGCAACGACACAACACCCCGTGCGTCTGACAGAGGCGAGCAGTATCTGTTCCGGAAGCGGCTTTATACTGTAGCAATCTATCACCTCCGCACCTATGCCTTGCTGCTCCAGAATAGAGGCAGCCTTGAGCGCCTGATTCACCATTATGCCGCAAGCACAGATAGTAACTCCTGTTCCCGATGTCAGCATTCTTGCTCCGCGCGGCGCAGAGATAAAATCCGACTCCGCCGAAAATGACGGTAGAGGAGTTCTGCTCAGACGAATGTATGACGGTGTTCCGCAGTTTTCCGCTATCGCAATGCTTTCTTCAAACGACCTTGAGTCAGACGGTATAAAAACGCTCATGTTCGGAAGAGCTCTCATGAGAGACGTATCTTCCAGTATGTTGCGTCCTACTCCATCTTGCCCTTTACATAGTCCGGTTTCGGCAACCACAATACGTACCGGAAGAGATGGAATCGCGACCGCTTCTCTGATCTGTCCGTAGCCTGTAGAGGTTATAGCAGAAGATTCCGATATTATCCACGTTTTTTTGCCTGAAACGGCAAGTCCCGCAGCGGCGAGAATCATTGCATCATCGGAAGTTAGTTTTAAAATTTTATTTTTCGGAATATCATTTAACGCATCAACCGCAGCAAAGGAGTCTTTCAGAATAATTGCCGCATCTGCCTCTTTCGCAGCATATTCTAAAATATATTTGCAAAAGATATCCCATGTCGAAACCATATTATTCATTTCCGTCATCACTGCCCTCCAACTCTTCCAGAGCTTGATCCATATCTTCTATGCTCATGCACCCCTGTAGTTTTGTATTTGCATTTCTGACAAACGAAAACTTGCTGGCGTTGCGCGTGGCAATGAAGAGAGCTTTAGGAGATCGTTCTTCATAATTTAAAGTTCCGAATGCGGATTCCATATCACTGAAATTATGTCCGTCCACAACAGCAGTTTCCCAACCGATTGAGCTAAGAGCCGACATACATTGTTTAGCGCGTTCCTCTGTACTGTGAAATCCGCAAGACTCTCCGAATATAACTATAAGTATAAGATTTGAAACGCCCTGTTCGGCAATTCTTTTCGCCTCGGGCATAAAACTTTCATCATCAAAATCACAGAGGAGCGACATACAGACAACTCTGGGCTGCGTCCCGCAATAAGCCGGAAGTGAGGATGCAAGCGGTGCGGCAAGAAAAAGCTCCGGAGAACTTACGACGCAAGGCGCGTCTATACCTGGGGTGCGCTTAAAATCCGGCATCGCCTGAAGCATAGCCCCAAGCCTGCGATAGTGCCATAGTTCTTCTCTGTCAAAGTACCCTCGGAATGCCAAAACCGCGTACAAGGCGGGGGAGAAATCCTGTATCCCAAACACGAGCCTGTCTCTGTCTTCACGTTTTGGTTTTGAAGGGAGAATAACAAGCTCTTCCCAGTACAAATATACGAGGATGTCTACCAATACGAGCGGCAAAGCCAGGGGGCCGGATCTGGCTACTCCGACCATTCTTACTATGTCTTTTGATACTTCACCGGCTACAGAGTGCAGAAAATCTATTCTCTCCTGTTCCATACTTAAGCCTCCGACACAAGAGTTAAACCGCTTTTTAACACTGCGGCGACTTCGTCCCTTATTACGGCAATATCGTGCGGATCACATGATTCCGAAAGACGCAAAGACATACAAATGTCAGGAATTGAGAAACGGGCACAAAAGGATTCAACCTTAGGGTCATAAAACCCTGCGCCTACACGTAATCCCGACAGATATGACAATATTATGAAATGAAGTCTCATTCCTATAGCAGCTCCCGCATCAGCGGCTATATGCTCAAAATCAGAAAGAGATCTAACGACCGCTATTTCATCCGTTTCAGCTCCGTGACTCACTATGAGTTCCCGCAGCTCGTCAGCATCCTCGTCCGATAAAGCCACAGGCAAAATTCTCAATTTGTTTCTACGCGAATAATCAAGCGCAGCGTCAATAATTTTTTCTGCAAGATTTCTATATCCGGGACGCAGATTCAGAAGAAGTTTGCTTCCGGCAGAAGTGCACATATTAAGTTTCATGCCCATTACGAGATCAGGCGACAGCGTCGCCTTGACGTCCCATTGTTTAAGAATTTCAGATGATCTCAGATCGCGGACACCGCAAAACCAGCAGTTGGAAAAAGCATTTTTTGCAAAAAAATTACCCATCGATCTCTTCAGAGGTCCGACTGACTGACCGAGTGTCCACGGTTTTGCACCAAGTATCCTGGCAAGTCTGATTGCAGCCCAGTAATATAAACAGGTACGCGAACTGGTCACGTCTTGAAAAAGACCTCCTCCTCCGAGCAAGAGAGAGCGGCTGGAGCGTAAAACTTTGGTAATTTCAAACAAATTCCACCTGTCAAAAGAACTCACGCCCAAACGTGAAGAAGTCTCTTGCGGCGAGGCGGAAAAAACAGCGATTCTGTCTGACCGGATCCCGTTTGCCTTCAAAAGACAAACGACGGACTCAAGCAGGAGTTCATCTCCAAGGTTGCCGAAGCCGTAATACCCAAGAATCGCCACATCATATGCACGTTCCAACTAAATACGTCTCCCCGCTATTTTTCTTGCCAGCGGCATTGCAACAAAATGCAGCCCGGCCACGCAAGCGACACCGACGATGAGCCCGAGCCACCACCCGTTTATAACTCTTATGACGCTTAATGTCAGCAAAGTATGAAAATGGCAGAAGGTGTTGACAGCGGACGAAAAGGCAAGCACTGCCGCTATACGGACAGCTTCACGATAGTGGGGCGCAAGTTCTTTTCTTACCAAATACCAATAAAGCACAAGTGCAGGGTATCCTATCAAAAATTCCTTTGTGCGGGGGCGCACAACCAATGTGCGTTCCATAAAATCACGAAAAGCGACCTCAAAAGCCGGAACAGACGACACATTATCACTCCTCAGTGCCATAACAAGGAGTGCCAGCATCATTACACCGATAAGAGCCAATTCTCCCCACACGGCCGGGCGCGCTATTATCTCGGGAAGTGATTCATCGTGTATTCTTCTGGTCAGGTCGTGTATCAGCAACAGCAACGGCGGCAGGAGCAAAGTAAGCTTTACGCCGGAAAAAGGTTCAAGCCGCAAAGCGGCATCAGATGTACCGTAGAAAGACGCGATGGAAAGTCCGCCGGCAATAAGTAAAAAAAGTCCTGAAACAGATCCTGTGAATGGTTTTTCAGACGACTCGAGCGCTGTAAGAGCGGACTCGGTTGCAGCGGCCGCTCCGCAAAAACCGCCAAGCAATTTCGCAGCAAAGGGGATCTTGTAAATCAGCAGGGAAAGCAAAACGGAAGCAGCAATAAGCACCCCTGTCTCGACAGAAGAAATATTGCCTGCACCATCTCCGCTTAACCTCATCAAATAAAACCAGCCGCAGAAAACGAACACGAGAGCACAAGCAACCGATCCGAAAAACGGTGCGGGCCAGTCCGGAAAAGTATGCGGCCATCCAAAGTCATAACCTCTTGAAGAGACCGCCTCGTGGATAGAGGCAAGATCATTTTCAAACACTGTAAGTCTGTCACCCAACTGCAAATCGTACGGATGCACGATTATCACCCTTATAGACCTCTCATGCACGGCTCTTACATAACGTTCTATAATCTGCTGCTGAGAAATTCTTTTTGTAATAATCTCTTCCTTTGTAAGGCTATGCAGAGGCAGTACATCCGGCTTCATAAGAGATGCAAACTGACTCACGCCTATCTGCTTCACAAACTCCACATTGGCAAGAGATATTTTGTACTTTTTCAATACCTCGGCTTCAGGTTTTAAATCCGGGTAACCGGACATAATCATTCCGGCCGGAATAATGTTTTTTATACAGGGATACGCCTTAAAAATGATATCAAGGGCCGACGCCGAATCTTTACCGGAAGAAGCCGTGCAGGGTCCCGGGCGGAAAAGAGCGATAATGTTGTTCTTTTTGCAGAAATCAAGTCCTTGAAAATCGGGCAGCAATGATTGAGTAGCAAATTCTTCTATTGTACCGGGAAGCGCAATAACAACGTCGTTCTTCTGCCTCGAAACTGAGGCAGAAGGCATCTTTGCGACAAGATATTCGGCGATTGCGTCCGCATATTGTGATGAAGCATCTACAAGCAAAATAGCAGAATTCTTATACGCACCTCCGACATCCACACCCAACGATGATGCGCTTCCGTACCTCACGGACATAGGTGCAAACGCTGCGACATCATTCCCCGTATATTCAGGCACTGTTATTCCCACAACACCTTTAGGTGCCAGTCTGTGCCAGACGTTTAACTGAGTCTCTTTGCTCTGCTGAGAAAGAGAAACGATGTCCTTATAATCAGTTACAAGAGCAACAGTTTTATTGCCCCTCTCAGCCCAATAACGATTCGAAAGACCGAATAAGGCCGCAAGCAGAGCCGCAAGCATCGCAGCAAAAAGAATATTTCTCCGTTTAACCAACAACATATTCACTTCCTCCATTGTGCGGACAAAGGCCATCCCAGTTCAGAGAACATACGGCTCAAAAGCTGTAAGGGAAGGCCGACTACATTGGAATAACATCCGCATATTTTTTCCACCAGCAGTGAGCCCTTTCCCTGTATGGCATAGGCTCCGGCCTTATCACTGCTCTCCCCCGCGGAAACATACGCCGCGAGTTCGTCGGAAGACATTCCTCTAAAAGTAACGACAGTGCTCTCCGCAGCGATAAGCTTCTCTCCTTTCGGAGAGAACAAAGCAACACCGGTAACAACATCGTGAGACTTCCCCTGAAGCTTCATTAACATCTTAAGCGCATCATCATTGCAGGAAGGCTTGCCGAATACTTCCCCGTGCAACGAAACAACCGTATCGGCGCCCACTACCCATGCGCCGATATTTCTTGAAAAAACATCGTATGCCTTTGCTTCCGCAAGCCTACAAACCATATCGCGCGGAGTTTCGTTTTTCACATGATCCTCTGTAATACGAGAAGGCTCCACAGCAAAACTCCAGCCCATAAGCGACATAAGCTCCTGCCGTCTCGGGCTTGAAGACGCAAGTATAATATTCATATCAGCGCGAAATCCAAAGCCCCGCTATGCCGCCCAACAACGTTCCCAAATTGAGCTTCATAGCAAAGAGAAACGAAAACTTAAGCATCACAAGGTCAAGCTCTTTTAGGTCGAACGTAAAGTCCACAACATTTGTAAAAATTGCTGCTGTAGGCGCAAATCTCTGGAGAAAGATTCCAAGCCACGTACCCATAATCAGACACAAAAATATTATTCCGAATTTAAGAGACGAAGACCTTGCCAATGCCATCTACCATGCCCCCATATACGTTGCCGTAATAACAGAAATACCGAGAATAAGGCAGTACAATCCAAAAATCCACCACTTTGAGCTGAGCACAATCCGACGCAGCAGCACCAACGCAAAGAAGCCGCTCGCAAACGCAGCCAAGGCACCTACATACCAATAGGGAGGCAGAGCGGCAACAAACGTCCTCCACCCGCCAAGCTCCATTGCCTGAATCAAAGTTGCACCCAAAATAGCAGGTATCGAAAGCAAAAATGAGAAACGAAAAGCCTCTTCTTTGCTTAATCCAGACATAAGCCCTGCAACGATAGTCATTCCTGACCGGGATATTCCCGGCATTACGGCAATCCCTTGGGCGATACCAACGATAACTCCATCTGTAAGACGAACTCGGCCGAGCCCTGTTTTTACAAAACTGCTAAACAGAAGCAGAAATCCGGTAAAAGTAAGACCGCAGCCAACCATGAGAGAATTCATCATAGCTACTTCGGCAAAATCCTTAAGGGTCAACCCAATTACAGCTGTAATAACGGTTCCGCTGACAACAGCCCAGCCCGTTGACCACCCAGAACTTTTTCTCGCATCCTTTGACCTAAAACCGCTTAGCCACTGTACAAATAACGCAAAAATATCGGCAAAGAAAAATATTATCGTAGCAAGAGCCGTAGCCATGTGCAGGACAAGATCATACGAAAGCGGCGGCATATTTGTACCCAAGAAAATCTGAGCCAGCGCTAAATGTCCCGAACTGCTTACCGGCAGGAATTCAGTAAACCCTTGTACCAATCCTAAAATTATCACATCTGCATTCATATAAAACAACACCTCATTTTTTTCCGGAAGTACCACGCTTGTGCATGCGCTCTATATCAAAGACAACCATAGCCAGATTATGTGCATGGTCACCAACTCTCTCAAGGTTGCTCAATATATCGATAAATACAACGCCTCCGCCTGGAGTGCATCCTCCCGCATTAAGCCTTGCAATATGCTGTGCGCGCAGCGTCTTTTCCATATAATCGATCCTATCCTCCAAATCAACAACTTCCTGAGCCAATTTAGGATCCTCCTGCTCAATCGACTGTATACTGCGCACGAGGGCGGATATTACAAGATCAAACATCTCCTGGCATTCCTCAAGAGCCTTAGGCGAGAAGCTAATCTTGTGATCCCGTAAAAACTGGAACATCTCAACCAAATTTGTAGCATGGTCGCCGATCCTCTCAATATCCCCTACGGCACTCGTGCAAGAATTGAGAAGTATAGACAAATCAGAAGAAAGGCCTCTCTGTCCTACCTCCGTAGCGTACTTGACAATGTCGTGAGTAAGTTCATTAACATTCATCTCTGCTCTGTCTATGTCTGTCGTCAACCTGTCACTGTTTGTCATAAACATTGTTTTGCACATCTCGATCATCTTCAGAGACATTCCGCCGAGACGAATCATCTCCTTGCGGACTGCATCCACTGCCGCGGCAGGAGATGCAGCGATCAAAGACATGTTGAGAAACTGTGCGCCGACCTCTTCTTGAGAACTGTCATCCGGAATAATCTTTCTGATAAGAGCTGCATACTGCTTCACAAACGGTAAAAACATAAACGCAATAACTACGTTAAAAATCGTGTGTGCGTTTGCAACCTGACGGGAAATATCGGTTGCGGTCAGCTTAATAAAATCAGCATAAAGCGGAAGTATGCTAAACATCACAACTGTTCCGAGTATTTTTATAAAAACATGAGCTGCTGCAGCCTGTTTTGCAGCTCTGTTTGCTCCGAGCGAAGCTATAACAGCTGTTATTGTCGTACCTATATTATCTCCGAAAATTACGGCTATCGAAGTTTCAAGAGGTATAACTCCCTGCGCCGCAATGGCCATTGTCAAACCAACCGTGGCAGAGCTGGACTGAACGAAAAGCGTTATTAAAAGTCCGGAAAGAAAAGCAAGAAAAATGTGATCCCCAAAAACAGTGATCAAGTCAGGACGCGTTTTCAAAAAAGCCATCGGTTGCTGCATCATTTCCATGCCGATGAACAGCAGTCCGAAACCAAGCAGTCCGATGCCTATGTGCTTATTCCTCTTTCTAGTGCTGAGAATACATATTCCTGTTCCTATTATTGCACAAAGATAAGCTATATTTGTAATTTTAAAAGCGATAAGCTGAGCGGTAACAGTTGTTCCTATATTTGCACCAAGTATAACACCTATTGCCTGCATCAAAGTCATAAATCCGGCATCAACAAAACTAACGACCATTACTGTTGTGGCACTGCTGCTCTGTAAAATACCTGTCACGACAGTACCCACAAGAAGCCCTTTTATTGGGGTTCCGGTAAGCGAGCCGGTTAACTTCCTAAGTCTGTCACCGGCAATAACTTGGAGAGAATCCCCCATAATTATTATTCCGTAGACAAGAATACCCACTCCTGCAAATATTTGCAAAATTGAGGTTAACGACATAAAAACTCTCTCCTTATCCCAGCAGTCTCACTGTTATTATATTCTTGTAATAAGCGGAACTATAGTTGGGTAGTTCCTTGAAACATGTCCGAAAACTTCTCTGATTCTTTTGCGAATCTCCGTAGGCAATGTTTCCGGTTTCGCCCCCGGTATTCTGGCAAACTGTTCAAGCGACAAAGTTACAGCCCGCTCCAACTGCCTGAAAGTATCCCCATCCTCGGAAGAAAATACACTGCCACGAGTCTGAATCTGAATAGGAGCAACCAAACTGTACATATCATCAACCGTCAAAGAAACGACAACAACTCCATTCTCCGAAAGCTCCCTGCGCTCACGTAAAATACTTCCTTCAAAACCTCCGAGTGCAATACCGTCAATAAGCACTGCACCTGAAGGAACACGCTCGTCCATCTGAGCCTTTGAGGTACTTTTAAACTTCAAAACATCTCCGTTTTGCAAAATAAAAACATTCTTTGGAGCCACACCCATCTCCCTAGCCAACTGAGCATGGCGCACAAGATGGCGGTATTCTCCGTGCAATGGGACAAAAAAATTGGGTTTTACAATGCTTAGCATTATCGTAAGTTCATCACGAGATGCGTGACCCGACACGTGGATCTTATTGTCACGCTCATATATAACCTCGCAGCCGCAGGCAAAAAGGCGATTTACTGTATGGCTCACAAGTTTCTCATTTCCCGGTATGGGAGTCGCAGAGATAACGACAAGATCCCGAGCTCCAAGCTTAATCATACGGTGTGTGCCTCTGCTCATCATAACAAGCCCCGAAAACGGCTCTCCCTGGCTTCCAGTGGTCAAAACAACAACCCTGTTTGGCGGCAAATCATCAGCTTCCTGAGAACTTATTACCATGCCGTCGGGGACATCAATATAACCGAGTCTCTGAGCCAGCTCAACATTGGCAAGCATACTTCTTCCAATCAGCACAACCTTCCTGTTAAAACGCCCCGCGGCATTGATAACTTGCTGGGCTCTGTGAAGATTACTGGCAAAAGTGGCTATAACAATACGCCTGTCCTTATACAAACGAAAAAGCCGTTCAAACGTCTGCCCCACCGTCTTTTCCGACGGAGTCACGCCACTCTTCTCAATATTCGTAGAATCGGACATCATAAGGAGAACCCCCTCCTTACCAAGCTCGGCAAAGGCACTGAAATCTGTTCCCTTACCGTCTATCGGAGTGGGGTCAAGCTTAAAATCTCCGGTATGAACAATAGAACCGAGAGGCGTTTTTATCACAATGGCAAGCGAATCGGGAATGGAGTGACACACAGTTATAAATTCTACAGAAAAAACTCCGGCTTCGACAACGTCTCCTGGAGAAACCTCCATATACTTGGGTTGATAAGATGTCCTTGCATCAAGCATCTTATTCTCGATAAGCCCGGCTGTAAGTCTTGAACAATATATGGGAACATCAAGTCTCGGAAGGATAAACGGCAGCGCACCGATATGATCCTCGTGTCCGTGCGTGATAAAAATTGCCTTTATTAAATTTTTGTTGTCGATCAAATACTGAACATCGGGAATCACAAAATCAATCCCGAGCATGTCATCCTCGGGAAACTTCAAACCACAATCCACAACAATTATGTCGTCATTAAAACGGAATACAGTGAGATTCTTACCGATCTCACCCATCCCACCCAAGGGAATTATCTTAAGATCTCCGGTTGATGCAATTTTTGTCTTCCGGCTGCGACGTCTTTTTTCGGATACAGGCATAAATACATCTCCCCCCAGCATCGTATCGTACCACCTATTTCGCTTGAGAGCCATAGTTTTTTTTAATATTACACAAATATACAGTATTTTTTCTTAATTTTTCCAAAAAGGGTATCAAGTCATTGGGTTGACAATTGGAGAAATTCCGATATAATCTTCTCTTGTCATGCTTGAGCGATAAGTTCAGGTTGGGTCTAAACTTGGGGTATGGTGCAACGGCAGCACGCCTGACTCTGGATCAGGTAATCTAGGTT
>CAZBYL010000052.1:0-15109 GCA_964496275.1 uncultured Synergistaceae bacterium
ACCTGAAACCATCCGGTTATGAGCCGGGAGCTCTAACCAATTGAGCTATGGGCCCCTGATTTGCTAGTCGCTAATTATAGCAGAAACTGGGCAACTGTCTACTGCCTCTTTGCATGATTCCGAAAAATTCTGAGAAACAACCATGCATCTGCCTTCGTTTTCGTCCAGCACAAAAACTTCCGGGCAAAGTTGGGCGCACACACCACAGCCGATACACTCATCAAGGTTTATCTTTATGCTCATGGTATGACACCTCCCTTCCGACGAAAGATTTTACGCTATGATTCGTAAAACGTCAAATGTTTTTTTAGAATTTACCTGTAACTTTTAGTTTTCCTGTCCCATTTTCGTGGCAAAGCGTGAGCAATGAGCGGTAATGCGGTACGGCTTTTGCCTTCGGCTCTTCTGATGCAATGAAAATGCCTATACCTACAACCTCGGCATCAAACTGCTGAGCCATCAGCAACATTCCGGCGGCAGTGCTTCCTCCGCGCATAAAGTCATCCACAATCAGTACGCGGCAGCCCTTCTTAAGCTGTTTTGTCCCCATGTACATTGTTTTAACATCGCCGTTCGCAGACGGATAGTGCACACCGACAGCAGCTCCGTCGCTTGGTCTGTTGCGGAATCTGCACACCGCAAGCGGCACTCCGAGAGCATACGCGGCAAACATTGCGATAGGAATTCCCTTAACTTCCGAGGTCATAACAACGTCAGGCTCCGAATCTGTAAACATCGAGGCCATCGCATAGCCGAGAGACAACGCCGTTTCGGGATTAAAAATAAGGTCGCTGTAGTAGACAAGGCCTCCGGGCAAGTACCTTTCGGGAGAGGTAAGTTTGCTTGCAATACTATTTAGTATGTCGGTACGGTATTCATCGGTACATGTCGGAATAAATTTTGCCCCGCCGCTGCGCCCGCGATCTACCTGCATCTGCCCGAAACCCTCTGAAGCCATTGCAGAATTTATTACCTCGACGTCGTCGCTTATCACCGTTTTTGATACGTTAAATTTACTCGCAAGATCTGTGAGAGAGACCAGTTTGGATGGGCACAGCATAAATTTGGCCGCAAGCCTCACAAGTCTTTCTGTCCGTTGTCCTCTCATTGTATATCACTCCAGTTTGGAAGTTTTTGATATCCAGTTTTCTTGTTCGAAAGCCTTCTGTACGCACAAAGCTGAGGCTTCGTCTTTGCACACGGCAAAATACGCACTGCCGCTCCCGCATAATCCCCAAGCCAAAGCTCCGTAACATTGTGCGATCAGACCGGCTGTTTTGTACTCATGATGCTCTGCTTCCAGCGGAAGCAGAAAGTCGTTCGGAAGAAGTCCGAGTTTTTTCTTTTCACTGAGTCCTCTGTGCACGTCAAAAACTTCTGCATCTAAATTTTCAGTAAAGCACGGTATATTGTTTTTTTCTCTGTAAATATCAAGCTTCCTGTACGCTTCGGCCGTAGATGAGGCCCATACGGGGAATGCCAAAACCCAAGACAGATCGCAAATCTCCGAAAACGGAGTGAGTTCTGTACCTATTCCCGTGGCCAAAGCTACATCGTACGGAGAAGCCAGAAACGCAACATCGGCGCCCAGACCGCCTGTTTTTTCCGACGACAGGGATACCCCGTACTCTGTCGCGAGCCATTTTAGAAGAGCTGCCGCATTGCCGCTTCCTGCGCCTATACCGCTGCCTTGCGGGTACTTTTTGTCAAGGTCCATCGCAAGATACGGAAATTCGCCGCCTAAACTTCTGACGAGCTCTAATGTTTTGGTCACAAGATTTGTCCCGTTTATATTCTGCCCTTTAACCCGCAAAATATCACCTTTATTTTCGTCGCTATTGAGACATATTGTCAACCCCTCTATGGCTTTTTTTTGCCAGAATAGAGAGTAAATATTATGATATCCGTCATCGCGTTTTGGCAAGACTCTTAATGTAAGGTTAATTTTTATGGGACATAAAATTTTTTTAGACAACAAAGGCAGCTCCTGTCCATAAAAAAATAAGCCCCGGCGTCTGCCAGGGCATGAAAACAGCACACTACATCAAGCATTCACCGCTTGATTCAATATGTATTTCAACCTCACGGGTCAGAATGTCAGCATAACTAAATGAAACAGTGCTTTGCTGCGCCTCAACGTACACAGTAAAGAGACTTGGGTATATTTCTTTGATAACGCCCGAACGCTCCTCCATTTTGCGGCGACCGTTTGCAGCTCTGTAGCTGACATGGTGGCCTTTGTGCAGACGCACCAACTCCCTGATTGCATCTATTGTCTGCGCCATACACACCACCCCTTAAAATATTATTTGTATAGTATACGACAAATATTCAAATATTTCAAGGTTTTCCCTGTTTTTTATTAAACAATTGTAATAAATGTAACGACCTTTGTTTTCAAATATCCCAACTTTGTCATTTTTTTAATAGAATTCTCTTGTCACCCACCCTTCTTGTGATACCCTTACTGTCAAAATATTCCAAGAGAGGGAGGGCATATTTTCTGCTGCTGCCCGTCACGTCCCGTACTGCAGCAAGTGTGATATCACCGTCTATTGTCTTTAGTTTTTCTTTAAAGTCTTCAAATGTCTCGCTGATAAGCAGGAAGCCGTCACCTATTATTGCCAGTTCTTTGCGTTCTTTCATATAGGAAATTATTCTGCTTGTAGCTTTTGCATCTAATTTCAGCAGTGAGGATATTTCGTCTATTGTTGGCATAGAGTATCCCATTTTTCTTATATAATCCCTCACAGCAGAAACTTCGGACAGAAATAGAGATTCGTCAAACGGTTCAAAATCATTCAGCCTGACTCTTTCATCTTCGACCGTGATCCACGACATTTTTTGCATTAGCTTCAAAAGTTCCTTAGTGAAGCGCGGTTCCGTTATTAACATGGAGCGTCCTGCCTCTTCCGCTTCCATTCCTCTGCGTTCAGGATGAGCCTTATGGAAATCGGCAAGAGCAGCCACAAGATTTTCTTTTAGTTTTTCGAGCTTCGGTATAGAGAGTATCGTAGTATCGGTTGTTTTTATTACCCCTATTTTGCCCTTCATTTCGAGGCTTGATATGTCCCCGCGTATTTCAGATATTTCCGCCTCCATGAGAAATAGCAGGTCATCCAGCTTTATTTTTTCTTTGTATTCGATAAGCGCGGCCATACGCTCTTTATTGTCAGCCTTATCGGATATGCCGCTTAGGTATTTTATCAATGCGGACTTTGCATTTTTACTCTTTGGACGCTCTCCAAGAGGCAGCAAAACGACACCGCCCGCAACCGTGTGAAGCGGACTGTATGTTCTCAGTATGAAACGGCTGTTTAACGCCGCTGTCACGGGCTCTTCGGGAAGCAGCTGCGCAACCGCCGATTCCCCCGGCACTATTTTGTCCCTATCAAGCAGCGATATCCGGACAACAACATCCGATGTGCCTATGTGCAGACGAAGACGCTGCCAGTGCTCAATCGGTTCCGGAAATGAGGCCAGGACATTTACTTTTACATCAATGCACTGCGTGGGAGAGAAATGGCCGACCGCGGCAATGACATCTCCGCGTTTTATTTCATCAAGCGATACGTTTGAAAGGTTTACCGCTACTCTCTGCCCGGCAGATGCCGAAGGTACGGACTCACTGTGGACCTGTATCGATCTTACTTTTGCAATCGTCTTTGACGGAAGCACTTCCACCTCGTCGCCCTCGCTCAGCACACCGTTAAAGGCCGTTCCCGTTATAACCGTTCCGAATCCCGAGATGTGAAACGCTCTGTCCACAGGGAGAAAGAACGCGCCGTTCCTGTTTCTCTGAGTAGTGGAATCAACCAATTTTTGCAGAGCGTCCTTTAATTCGGGTATACCCGCCCCCGTAACAGCGGAAACAGGCATTATGGGAGTACCCTCGAGGAAAGTTCCGGCCACAAGCGATATTACGTCGTCTTTTGCCAGTTCGAGCATTTCTTCGTCTACAAGGTCAACTTTGTTTATGACTATTATGCCGTTTTTTATTCCGAGCAGCGTTAATATTTCAAGGTGTTCGCGCGTTTGCGGCATAACCCCGTCGTCAGCGGCAACCACAAGCATTACGGCATCAAGGCCCGCAGCTCCCGCCACCATCTGACGTATAAATTTTTCATGCCCCGGCACGTCCACTACGCTTATTGTTTTGCCCGACGGCAGGAGCAGCGGCGCAAACCCCAGTTCGATTGTCATGCCGCGCTTTTTCTCTTCCGAGAGCCTGTCGCAGTCCACACCGGACATGGCTCTGACAAGCGTTGTTTTGCCGTGGTCTATGTGTCCTGCAGTTCCTATTACAAACGGGTATTCCAAAGCAGACATGGCCTAGTCCGCCTTAACAGAGGAAGCGTCGGGAACGGAAAGTATTTCACCAAACGCCGAAATTATGAGTTTTGCGTCATCAGCCCTTATCGTGCGCATGTGAAAGACGAGTCTGTCGTCAGACGCACCCGAAATAACAGGAACGGAGACCATACGAAGGCATTCCGCAAGACGCCCTGTACTTCCAAGTTCGGGCAGCTTTACGGAGACACCGAAACCTTTGAGTTCTGACTGGGGGAATGTACCTCCGCCGACAGCATCCGAAGTTTCAACAACGTCAATCAATACGCTTCTGAGTTTTGTTGTTTTGAAATATTTATTGAGTGCGGCACGGAATGCAAGAGCTTTCTTCCTCAGTTCGTTCTCCGTTGCAAAAACCATTGAGAGTGTAGGAATTTTTTCTATCTCTCCCTTAAGGTAAAGACGTAACGTTGCTTCAAACGCAGCAAGAGTCATCTTATCAACGCGAAGCGCTCTGAGCAGCGGATAGGTTCGCAGTCTGTTTATTATTTCCGCAGAACCTACAATCGCGCCGATCTGCGGCCCGCCGAGGAGCTTATCGCCTGAAAAAGTCACGATGTCCACACCTGAATTTATGCACTCTCTGACGGTCGGATCGCTTGTGAGCCCCGCCTCGCAGGTGTCTACAAGCATTCCGCTGCCTAAGTCTTCCATGAAGATAAGCCCATGCTCGTGAGCCAAGGCTGAGAGTTCTTCTCTCGGGACAACCGATGTAAATCCCGCGATTCTGTAGTTCGACGGGTGTATTTTTAAAAGTACGGCGGTTTCATCCGTGATGGCTGTGCTGTAGTCTTTAAGGTGAGTTCTGTTTGTCGTACCGACTTCCACCATTTTTGTTCCCGAAAGGGACATTATATCCGGAATGCGGAATGACCCTCCGATTTCGACCAACTCGCCGCGTGAAACGACCGCTTCTTTGTCTTTCGCAAGTGCTCCCAACGCGAAAATTACAGCTCCCGCATTGTTATTCACAACAATAGCGGCTTCCGCACCCGTGAGTCTGCAAAGCAGCCACTCTACATGGGCGTTTCTGTGCCCCCGCTGTCCCTCTTTGGGAGAGTATTCGAGAGTGTTGTAGTTCCCGGCAATGGCATTTACTGCGGCTATTGCTTCGTCTGCAAGAAGAGATCTTCCGAGGTTCGTGTGTATAACCACTCCCGTGGCATTGACGACACGGCGCAGCGTTGGGTACGCTTTTTCTTTGATGCGTTTTTGCGCCTCGCGCGCTATGCTTTCGGAGTCAAAGGCAAAATCCGGTTTTTGCTGTATCTTGCTTCTGAATTCGGAGAGAACTCCGCTTATTATTGATTTTATGGCCTCTCTGCCTATTTCTTTTTCGTACTCAGATATCCATGGCTGTGATAATAGTTTATCCATGGACGGTATCTTTCTCATTACGCTGCGGATTTCTTCCTTCAAGAAAAATCCCCCTGTCACTTAATTATTTATCATGAATATGTCTTTAATTATATCTACAAAAGCAATTCAGACCAGATTAAATTTGCAACTCTCATTCCCTTTTTTGTAAGAGAGATGCTGTGTGTATCCGAACAGTACAAATCCTTTGGGAATCCACTAAGCAAGGCTGTCAAATTTTCCAATGATGCGGAGCCGTACCGTTTGATAAAGCTGTCTTTATTTACACCTGCGGCGGTTCTTAACGCAAGAACGGCAGCTTCCCTTGCAGAGACTTCTTCCGAAAGCCGTTCTCCCGATTCAAAAGCTCCGATTCCGTTCATAAGACGTTTGGAGTATGAGCTCAGAGTACCAATATTTTTATACCTCCATCCGGCAAGATAGCCTGAAGCGCCGGGGCCCACTCCCAGGTACTCTCCTTCGTTCCAGTAATTTAGATTATGTTTGCTCTCATGCCCATGTTTTGCAAAATTTGAAATCTCATATTGATCAAACCCTTTTTGCGGCAGATACCACTGCGACCACCTGTACGGCCAGTATCCGTCAGACAGCGTTCCTCTATCCATATTTTCCCACGGTGTGCCTTGCTCAATCGAGAGCTGATACAAGGATATGTGGTGAACACCGCTTTTTGCGGCATCCTTCAAATTACGGTACCAGCCCTCGAATGTCTGATATGGCAGACCGAACATCAAATCAACGCTTACGGAAAACCCGGAAGCCATCGCTGCTGACATGGCTCCGTATGCCTGTATTCCGCTGTGCAGTCTGCCCATCATTTCAAGTTCGGCATCATCAAAGCTTTGTACGCCAAGGCTGACTCTGTTCACACGCCAATCACGCCACATAGCAAGGTGTTCCGCAGAAATTGAATTTGGGTTGGCTTCAACCGTAAATTCGCAGTCGTCATCAAAGCGGAAATACGAATCTATTATCTCAATAAGTCTGCGCCACTGCTGACCGTCAAGCGTTGTAGGCGTTCCACCGCCCACGTAGCATGTGGAAATTTTGGGGATTCCTATGCGCTGCTTCCACCACAGAAGTTCCGCTTCAAGCGACAGAAGCCACAGCTCACGGTCGCCGGGCGCAGGGACAGAGCTTTCAAAAGCACAGTATTTGCACTTTCGCTCACAAAACGGTACATGCACATAAAGAGAGAGCCCCCCACGGGGAGGCTCAAATGGGTTACATCTAAACAAATTAATTTTCCTCTGACTTTGTAACATCCATGAAGGCAAGGAACGCTTCCTGAGGAATGGCGACACGCCCCACCTGTTTCATGCGTTTCTTTCCTTCTTTCTGTTTTTCGAGCAGTTTTCTCTTACGCGTTATGTCGCCGCCGTAGCACTTGGCAAGAACGTCTTTACGAACAGCCTTTATATTCATTCGCACGATAACTTTTTTCCCTACCGCCGCCTGTACCGAAACTTCAAAGAGCTGACGCGGAATAAGTTCCTTCAGTTTTCCTACCACAGCATGTCCGCGGTGGTAAGCCTGGTCGGCATGGCAAATAAAGGAGAACGCGTCAACGGGTTCATCTTGAAGCAGCAGGTCAACCTTCACCAAGTTTGCGGCACGGAAACCTATGTGGTCATAATCTAAAGACGCATATCCCCGTGTGCATGATTTGAGCCTGTCGTGAAAGTCAAGTATAAATTCCGCAAGAGGCATATCGTATGTAAGACGCACCCTTTCCGGGGTAATATAGTCCATTCCAACGTACGTGCCCCGTTTTTCCTGGCAAAGCTGCATGGCGGCTCCTACAAACGGGTCAGGCATAAATATCGACAATTTTATATAAGGCTCGCGTATTTCCTCTATCCTGACAGGGTCCGGGAAGTCGGAGGGACGGTGAGCCTCTATTACATTTCCGTCAGTAAGAACAATCTGGTACACGACGTTAGGCGCGGTCGCGACCAGGTCGACTCCGAACTCGCGGTTCAGACGTTCCTTCGCAATTTCCATGTGGAGAAGCCCGAGGAACCCGCAGCGGAAGCCAAATCCCAGAGCTGCCGAATTTTCGGGTTCAAAGCTTATTGCCGAGTCGTTGATCTGCAGCTTTTCCAACGCGTCGCGAAGCTGATTTATATCTTCTCTTTCAATTGGATAATAGCCGCAAAAGACAACAGGTTTTACCTTACGATATCCAGGAAGCGGCTCTTTGCACGGGTTTCTGGATTCCGTTATCGTATCACCCACACGCGCCTCTTCTATCGTCTTAATACTTGCCGCTATATAGCCGACCTCACCCGGGCCCAGGGAATCCACTTTCTGCATGTCGGGCTTGAATACTCCGACTTCGTCAAGTTCGTAATCTCTTCCCGTCGCCATAAAACGAATATTGGTACCGGCTTTAAGGCTTCCGTTAATAACTCTTATATAGCAGATAACTCCCTTGTAGTTATCGTATACGGAGTCAAAAATCAGAGCCTGCAGCGGCGCGTCAAGCTCCCCTATCGGGGCGGGTATATCCCGCACGACCCTTTCAAGAACATCGCCGACTCCGTCGCCTGTTTTTGCACTGACCGCAATAGCATCCGATGCATTGATACCGATTATGTCCTCTATCTCTTTTTTTACTCTGTCAGGCTGCGCAGAAGGAAGGTCTATCTTGTTAAGCACGGGAACAAGTTCCAAATCCAAATCCGTGGCAAGGTAGCTGTTTGCCACAGTCTGAGCTTCCACGCCCTGCGCTGCGTCCACAACAAGCACAGCGCCTTCGCACGCGGCAAGAGAACGCGATACCTCATAGGTAAAATCAACGTGTCCCGGGGTGTCGATGAGATTCAGTATATACTCTTTTCCATCCTTAGCCTTGTAGTTCATTCTGACCGGAACTGATTTTATGGTTATTCCGCGCTCACGCTCAAGCTCAAGCATATCCAAGAGCTGAGACTTCATATTGCGCTTTTCGATAGTACCTGTTTCTTCCAACATACGATCCGCCAGCGTTGACTTTCCGTGGTCAACGTGCGCGATGATGCTGAAATTACGAAATTTATCTAACTTCATAGACCTGTCACTCCCTTAGTTTGAACCTATATTTTAGCCGAAAATAACCACTATAGGCAATAGCATGTCATACGTAACAAAAGCGCGGTTTTACGATAAAAATCATATTTTTACGCTATACAAGAGAACCTTGCATGATTTAGACTGCAATCACTCACAAAGAAGGGCGATGACCAAAATGAAAATCGTATACAAAAAAACTATATTAGCGGCAATATTCGTGTTCTTGGCTGCTTCGGCTGCATCGGCTCAGGACTGGCCTATGTTCCGAGCAGACGTAATGAGAACCGGCACAGTACCGACAGAACAGACTGCGGCAAACTTCACCGGACAGAAAGATTGGACTGTCAGAATGCCGGATGCAGTGCAATCCTCTCCGGCCGTCTACGGCAATCTTGCTATTTTCGGTTCCAACAACGGATATGTGTACGCTCTTGACATGAACACAGGGTCAACGGTATGGAGCTTCAGCACTGCAAACTGGGTTGTCTCTTCTCCTGCGGTTGCGGACGGTAAAGTTTTCGTAGGAAGCTACGACAGCCGCATGTATTGTCTCAACGCATCAACCGGTGAGCTTATATGGAAATTCACCACCCACAACAGCATACACTCTTCGCCCGCAGTTGCGGACGGCGTTGTCTACTTCGGTTCAAATGACGGATATGTTTATGCCGTCAATATCAAGACAGGCTGGCAAAAATGGAAATTCAAAACGGAACGCGCCGTTCAGGGTTCCCCTGTAGTTGCGAACGGTGTTGTTTATATAGGCAATGACGAAGGCAAGATGTTTGCGATTGATGCCGTAACAGGCAAGCTTAAGTGGAGAGCCGTAGTCGGAGGCGTTATAAAATCAGCTCCGGCGGTTGCAGACGGACTCCTCTACTTTACAAGCCAGGACGGAAAGCTCTACTGCGCAAGGATTAAGCACCAAGCGGTTATTTGGAGATATGATTCCAAAGCTCAGATAGAAACTTCTCCCCTCGTCCAAAACGGGCGGGTGATATTCGGAAATATCAAGGGTTGGGTAACGGCGGTTGACGCTAAGAGCGGAAATTTTGTATGGAATTACAAGGCAAATGAAGCTGTTTACTCATCTCCCGCCGGATTCGGAGGCAAAGTGTTCTTCGGAACAAACAGCGACGTGCTTGTGTGTCTTGACAGCGCAACAGGCAGCGTAGTTTGGCGCGCACCCTTTAAGGCCGACGTCGTTACGTCTCCGGCAATAGCGAAGGACAGAATTATCGTCGCGGGAGCAGACGGGAAAATATGTACCCTTAAATAAACATTCGAAAGAAAATTAAACAAAACAGGCTCGCCCGTAACGGCGAGCCTGTTTTGTTTTAAACGAATAATGATTCTTTAAACTAGAAGTTGTTCATCAAGCTTGCAAGCGTATCAGCCTTACGGATAAGAACATAAGAGCCATCTTCCTTGATAAGAACTTCCGCAGGCCTCAGACGGCAATTATAGTTGGAGGCCATTGAATACCCGTAGGCGCCTGCGTCAGAGACCACAACAAGATCGCCGATAGCAACTCTTCCTATATTTCTGTCTTGCGCGATAATGTCACCGCTCTCGCAGATGTTCCCGACAACAGTGACATCTCCTTCGACAAAATCACCCTCGCCGCCAAGCGATATAACATCGACTTTGTGGTATGAGTCATAAAGGACAGGGCGCATCAGAACGTTAAATCCTATGTCGGTGCCAACATAATTTTTACCGTAATTATCCTTAACGGAGTGAACTCTTCCTATGACAGAACCGCATTCCGCAACGGGGTACCTGCCGGGTTCACACTTAAAATGGACATTCTTGTTGTCGTACCTTTCTATAAACGAATCAAGCACAGGGAAAAGAAGCTCCGTAAGTTTTGCAAAATCCAGTCTATTCTCGCCCGGTTCGTATGGTATGCCAAATCCGCCTCCGAAATCTATGAACTCCAGCCCGGGAAAATGCTCCGCAATCAGATCCAGCAAGTTTTTCGCGGAATTGACATACTGATCGGGTTCAAGAAAAAGAGAGCCAATATGCTGGTTAATTCCGACCAACGTTAGTCCATACCTTGCGGTAATTTCTTTAATCTGCGGCCAAAATTCTGCCTGAACTCCGAACTTCGTCTTTTTGCCGCCTGTAACAACTTTGTCACAGTGTCCGGCGCCCAGGCCCGGGTTAAAACGTACCGCAACCCTGCCTCCCGGATTTATCTCCCCATACGTCTTAAGCTGAGAAACGGAATCCACACTCACCAGTATGCCCTTTTTAACGGCAAAAAGCATCTCTTCTGCGGAAACATTATTACTGATATAAAATATCTCATGCGGCTCAAAACCTGATTCTTCAACCAAAAAGATCTCACCGGGGGACATAGCATCCGCACCCAGCCCCTCTTCCTTGATTATCTTGAGCAAAGAAATATTTGTATTCGACTTTACTGAGAAACTCGGCTTAACTCTGCCGCAAAAAGAATGCACCAAGTCACGGCAACGTGCACGCAGAGTACGCTCATCATAGACATAAACAGGAGTACCATGCTCCTCGGTTATTTGAACAGCAATTGATTTATCAAGACAAAAGGACACTAAAAAAACCTCACTCTCTGGCCGCTCCGCTTCTGCGCGCAGCCTCTGCGACAGCGCTTGCCACAGCCGGTACAACTCTGCTGTCCAAGGCGCTGGGGATAATATATTCAGGTGATAACTCACCGTCGCTGACAAGCGCCGAAAGAGCATCGGAAGCGGCAAGCTTCATTTCTTCATTTATTCTCTTCGCTCTGACCATAAGAGCCCCTTTGAATATTCCGGGAAAACCCAAGCAATTATTTACTTGGTTCGGAAAATCACTGCGTCCGGTAGCCACAACAGCGGCACCGGCGGCTATTGCCTCTTCCGGGAATATTTCGGGGGTGGGGTTTGCCATGGCAAAAACAATGGCTGAACTTGCCATTTTCCGTACCATATCCCCTGTCAAAAGCCCTGGGCGCGATACACCCAAGAAAGCATCGGCGCCAACCAACACATCACCGAGACTTCCGCGGAGTCTGTCCGGATTGGTCACTTCCGAAAGGGCTATCTGAGCTTCATTGAGCCCCTCGGGATAGCCTGCACAAAGCGCGCCGTTTATATCGCACATAACTATGTTCCTCACGCCCGCTGACATAAAATACCTTGCTATCGAACTTCCCGCCGCGCCGGCTCCGTTTATAACCAGGCGAGCATCCTCAAGTTTCTTTCCCACGAGGCGCAGCGCATTTTTGTACGCAGCAAGCGCTATCACGGCTGTACCATGCTGGTCGTCGTGGAAAACAGGAATATCAAGTTTCTCCTGCAATTTCTTTTCTATTGCGAAACAGCGCGGAGCCGATATATCCTCCAAATTTATGCCGCCGAAAGATACAGCTATCTTAGAAACAACATTGACAAATTCATCAACATCCTTGGTATCAACGGCAAGAGGAATTGAGTCTATTCCTGCAAATCTCTTAAACAGGCAGCTCTTACCCTCCATAACAGGAAGAGACGCAGCCGGACCTATGTCCCCAAGGCCAAGTACAGCAGTCCCGTCTGTTATAACCGCAACTAAATTATTTTTGATGGTAACATCCCAAACAGCATCCGGGCTACGCTCTATCTCACGGCACGGCTCCGCAACGCCGGGAGTGTACACAAGCGAAAGATCTTCCAATGTTTCGATGCTTTTCCTACAATCTACATTAAGCTTTCCCTTAAGCTCCCTGTGCATTTCCAAAGAGCGCTCAAAAATACTTTCCGCCACCATAATCACCCCGTCTAATCCATAGGCAAAACCTGAATTCAGTGAAGTTTACCTAAAAAACCAACTATTTGCAAGATACTTAGCAAAATTTTCTTGTGCCTTGTTTATTTTTACCGCCGCGAACACTTATATTTAAGCTATTTTCTGCCAAGAAAACAGTACTCGTAAATCCGCAGGCAGATTTACTATGATGCTTCAGGTAATCTCTGTAAACTCAAATGAGTATTACTACCATAGATCAGAATAAAATTTAATTTATAATAAATATAAAAATTAGACAAGGAGTTGATGACTATGTTTTTTAAACGACGTCCGGGTGGCTGTCCTCCCTGACTGCTCCTGCTTCCGTTTGCGGCAGTTGCCGCAATGCTGCCTTGGCTGAAAGAAAAATTTTCCTCTCTGTTCTGTTGCGCAAACAAAGATTCAGACAAAAATTAAAGCTATAACTATGGTCGTCTATCTTACTGAGGGTGAAATGTACAAACAATTTACATACACCCAATGATACAGTTGCTTAACGTGAATCTCTACCGATACATACCGCCGGAACACGATAAGAATATAGGCGACGCACCATAAAACCTAACTTCATAACCGATGTAAAACCAGCCTAATAGACCAATACATGAGCCCGCTGCTGATGCTGTGGGCTCATGTGACGTAGAATGGACAGCCGCATGTCTAAATAAAAGACAATACCAATATTACAAGTTCTTCTCTGCAACTCTCCTAAAATTCTGAAACCGCACTATAGCTCAGAACATAAACACCTCTTGCTGCGTCTCATTATAAATCAATAGTATCAGAAAATGATTGCAGAATAGCCTCCTTCTTATTGACAAGTTAACGACCGTTCACTATACTCAAGTAAACGGTCGTTAACTTGTCAATAACAGGGTGGATTCTAAATGGCAAATACTAAGGAACTAATTCTTCAAATATCACTCGCCCTATTTGCAAGAAAGGGCTACGAGGCGGTATCCGTCAGTACAATAGCGAACGAGCTTAATATGACAAAAAGTGCATTGTACAAGCATTATAAAAACAAAAGAGACATTTTCGACAGTATATTAGAGCGAATGATTCAAACAGATCTCGAACGCGCCCGAAAATACAATATGCCGGAAGGAACGTTTGAAACAACGGAAGAATCCTATGCCGCAACAAAGATTGAAAATATTAAGACATACACGGAAGCGCAATTTCGATACTGGACGGAAGATGAATTTGCATCGAACTTTCGTAAGATGCTGACATTGGAGCAGTATCAAGATTCAAATATGTCACAGTTATACCAACAATATTTTGCGGCGGGGCCGCTGCGGTATACAGAGGATCTTTTCGCAAGCATTACCAACAATCAGGAAAATGCAAAAATACTTGCTCTGCGCTTCTACGCTCCCGTTTTTGCACTATACAGTATCTGCGACAGCACAACCGAAAAAGGAGAGATACTTACAATGCTCAGAAACCACATTTATACTTTCTAAAAAACGGAAGTAAACATGAATACATATCAACTGCAAAGGAGAACAGAAAAATGGAATACATACGCAGCAAAAAATACGACACCCCTGAATTACAGGCAAAAATTATGGGGCCTAATCCAATCAAACTCCAAGAAGAATTGCTCTGTAACAACAAGATACCAAGCGGCGCAATTGTGTGTGACCTTGGCAGCGGACAGGGGCTTACAAGTGTGTTTTTAGCAAAAGAATACGGTTTCTCTGTTTATGCCGCAGATCTCTGGAGCGACCCGGAGGAGAACCGCGTTTTCTTTGAAGAGATGGGGATAAGCTCAGAACAAATCACTCCTGTTAAGGCTGACGCCGCTGCGCTACCCTTCGAGAAAAACTTTTTTGATGCAATAGTTAGCACAGATTCATACAACTATTTTGGGCGCGACCCTAAATATCTCGGTGAAAAATTACTTCCGTTTGTTAAAAGCGGCGGATACATTTACATTGCAATCCCCGGTATGAAAAAAGATTGTCATAGCAAATTGCCGTCAGAGCTGCTGCTCTCATGGACTCCTGAACAGCTCGACTATATTCACGATCTTGCCTATTGGGAAAACATCATAAAACAGACCGACGGAGCCGAAATTATTTCAATTCACGAAATGGAAAGCAATGACGAAGTTTGGAGTGATTGGCTCAAACAAAACAACGAATATGCAATAAACGACAGAAAATCAATGGGAGCAGGGGCAGGAAAATATCTTAACTTTATTGCAATTATTTTACAAAAAAAATGAGCCTCCCCGGACATAATACAGTGATAAACAAAAAATATTCCAAACTTATATAATTGCAAAACCTCATCAATACCGAATATCGATCCACAGCAAATAGATTACTTTTCGGAATGACAAAACTCTACCCGAAGGTGGAATTTTGTTTTGCAATTAACAATTTTTAGGATATTTTAAGAAACAACCTTGACAGCGGCTGTAAAAAAGCTATAATTGCTCTCGTGCTTCAACTGAGGCAGTATGAGGCGTGCGCCTGTAGCTCAGCTGGATAGAGCAACTGCCTTCTAAGCAGTAGGCCGCGGG
>CAZBYL010000053.1:0-14431 GCA_964496275.1 uncultured Synergistaceae bacterium
CGTGAGGCGCGACTTTAAAAAGCCTGAAAAGAGCACGGCAGGGGGGGTTTCAACTAACGCGCCTGCGTGAGGCGCGACAAAAACTTCAACATATCTGTTGGAATAACAGATGTTTCAACTAACGCGCCTGCGTGAGGCGCGACACGGCGAAGGTCATCAGGGCTTGATGATCCGAGGTTTCAACTAACGCGCCTGCGTGAGGCGCGACCTGAAACACCGGCAGGACAGAGTGAGGTGCGGTTTCAACTAACGCGCCTGCGTGAGGCGCGACCAGTTATCGATTAGATTAGATGTAGAGACAGCACGTTTCAACTAACGCGCCTGCGTGAGGCGCGACAATTATACTGACTATATTAAACTTTTGTTTATAGTTTCAACTAACGCGCCTGCGTGAGGCGCGACTTTCCGTCCCTGATACGCAGGGGCGATGATGTCGTTTCAACTAACGCGCCTGCGTGAGGCGCGACCCTACTCAATACCTTTTGAATACCTCTCACGAAGTTTCAACTAACGCGCCTGCGTGAGGCGCGACGGATTCTGCTATATTTTCTGAACTAGGGACAAATGTTTCAACTAACGCGCCTGCGTGAGGCGCGACGGTATTTGTATTTATTGTTGATTTTTCAGTATTAAATCCTCTATGTAGCGCGAACCGGAAGATTCGCAGTGTCATGTTACAGGATTTTTTTCATTGTACAATGTTTTTGTTGATTTGGTCTACAGCGCGAACTTCCTATGGGGAAAATTGTTCAACTTAGGTTCGCGGAAAATAAAGTTTGCATTTTATAATAAAAGCAATCCTTGAGGATTATATGGTTGTTTTGCTCCGGTATGGGCCACCCTTTTTTCCCAATTTGCACCCAGAAAGTAGTATCTCAGACTATCTTTGTCATGGTCTATTGTTTTTTCTAGTCTGAATCTTAGTTCTGACCATTGCGCCGGATCAACTAAACACTCAAAAACCGAATATTGGACTCTTTGCCCGTAATTCTCACACAATTTGGCAACTTTACGCAGCCGTTTCGCTCCGCCATCACTCTGAACATTGACGTCATAGCTCACCACGACCATCATAGTACCTTACCTCCATACAAACGGCGGATATTCTTTGATATCTCCCCGTATGTAACGAGCCAAGAGCATTGATTGTAAATATGCCAAGTTTCCTATTTGCATTTTTTCACCTGTGAAAGGGTGTGTTATTTCATCTTGTTTTCTGGACTGCCATTCTGCAATGACCATTTTTCTTGTCTCTTCATTCATCTCGACAGCACCGCTTGGTGTCAATGTAAATCCTTTCGCTCTTACCTGCTTCATATTTATGAGAGAGAGTACAAACCTATCTGCCAGCCATGTTCTGAACTCTTCCATCAGGTCAAGAGCAAGGCTGGGTCGCCCCGATCTGTCAGTGTGCAGGAAGCCTACAGCGGGGTCAAGTCCGACAGACTCCAATGCAGAAGTAACATCATGAGCAAGTAAGGTGTAAACGTAAGAGAGCATTGCGTTCACGTTGTCTGTCGGAGGCCTTCTGTTTCTCCCGATGAATCGGAAATCTTCCTTTTGCTGAATAATCATCAAGTCAAAGAGGTCAAAATAGTTTTTTGCCGCGATTCCCTCTATTCCTCTCAATTCGTTTATAGACGATAAATGTTTAATTTGCAGTATATAACTGTCAAGCAACGCACAGGTGTTTTTAATGTGCTTTTCTGAGTCGGGATCCTGCCGGTGGTCGCGTAGGAAACGCTGCAGTACAATTTTGGAGTTAAGCAGCTTACCTAATAAAATGTTGCGAACCAAAGGTGCACATTTTTCGTCACTGTCGGCAATTCGATACTGTTCTCTTCTGAGCAAGACATTTCCATGAACAGGGCCTTGAACACGAGCTATAAACTTTCCGTATTCGGTAAAGAATGCGAGATTTACCCCATGTTCCGCACAGAATCCCATTGCGGGAGCAGTAACATTAACTTGCCCAAAACATAGTATCGATTCAAAGAGGTGAATAGGAAAAGCTTTGCTTTCCTCTTTGTTTAAGTGGACAATTATGTTCTCGCCCTTCTGAGATATCCACGCCCCCTGTGTTGTGACAAACAAAGTATTCAGCATACGTCTCATTTTTTTATTCTCCGTCAGATATTTTGTAAAGAGAGTTTATGTACTTCTCTGAAGCGTCGGCGGAAAATGTTACTTCCGGCATACAAAATTCTTTCATGGAACAGTTCTTACAGTGTTTTCCTTTGTTGGGTATTGCCGACTCTTCACCTTCGAGTAACGCTCTGCCTTTTGCGATTATTCGGCGAACGTTTTCCCGCAATGCGGCAGAGAGCTGTATCTCAGAACGTTTTCTTGGCTCACCGTAATAAACCGCACCCAGTGCAATCTTTGCGCCGAGCATCTCTTCTAGGCAGAGAGCCTGAGCGCAAAGCTGCACTTCGTCGGCATTATCAGGGCGCACACGTCCTCTCTTGTACTCTACCGGGTAGGGCATCCAAAGCTTTTTTCCAAAACCCGCGGATTGTATTTTAACTCCGTTGACATTGTCGAGGACAAACTCAACCATGTCGGCGATTCCATAGAGCCCCAGCTCCGAAGAACGGAGCCGGAGCCCTGTTGCCAATTTGATATCCCCACGGCTTTTAAGTCCGATAGAGTGGACATTATCATGCAGGTGAGCGCCTTCCACGGTGAGTATGTTCTCGGCCCAGAGCTTTTCTACGTGTATCAGTGACCACTGTTTTTCACAAAACATCAGATGTTGAAGTCCTGATATGAGAAGCAGCTCGCTGTCTTCAAACATATTCGTATTGGTTAAAATCCCGGAATAACTTCCGGCGCTAAACCGTCTAAAGGTGTTATTTCATAGCTGCCGTCCTGTTTGACACTCAATGTCCCATGAACTTTTGCCGATGAATATTGACCCGTCTTACAATTATGTTTCCACCAGAAAACATTACACACTCTCATAGTACCTTCGGGACGTGCGGAAGAGGCGTCATTCTCAAAAAGTTTCGGGAGTATTTTTTTAATCTTTTCCGCATCATCGTCGCTGAAACCCGTTATTTCTGCCAATTGAGGGTTAATGCTTCCGAAGAACAGGTATATACCTTCGTCCACTCTATGCTTCATTCCCATTGTATCCGAGGCTTTTTTACCGTCTTTCGTATCTTCGTTATTCACGCTCTTTGTAATCTGAGTGCTGGTTATATTGATGGGAGAGACAGAGAAGGCAGTCTGCACCGTCAAAGGCCCTCTTACCCCGATTGACACTCCGGCTTCATCTCCCTTTGTTGCTTTGTACGCAAAAACTTGGCCGAAAGCTCGAACATCAAACCATTCTTTGCAGGCTGCTGCGGCAGTCTCTTTTTTATCAAGCTTTTTATTAAGGCGGGAGTCTGCGCGGGCTTTGAGAGATGTGGCATCATCCTTTTTTCTGTCCTCAGACTGCACGAATATTTCGCACCCATCTTCCATAAGTCTGTCACGCATTTTCCGTTTTATGCAGACATCCGATACTTCTCCTATGCCGTCATAGCTGTGGCGCGGACGGTTTCCGTCAAGGGGATCTCCGTTGGGGTTTGCATTTTTTACAGAAAATATTACCGCAAAGTCTATTTTGTTTGAGAGAGCCATTATATGTCGTCCTCCTTAATATTTTTTAATTGTTTTCTTTAGATTCCGGAGTTTCTTGAGTTTCGCCTTTCAACTCAGCTTCTTCCGTTTTCTTGTACAGTTCATGGCGCTGACAGTGATATCCGAGAAGAAATTCCGGCGATAATTTTTTATCGTTCTCGTACTCTCCGTCGGGGAACTTAGCATGTATATCGTCAAGAAGGTCTCTTAGATATTTAAGTTTCTTGGGTCTGCGCGTCTTTAGCCTACTCATATAAGAGCTCAGGTTTCCCTCAATTGTCGACCACGTTGAATATGGCCTTTCCGAGAATTTCTGCATCAATTTCATCGCAGTAGTATCCCTGCTTTCCCCTGCAACACGCAGAGCACTATCTTCCAGATAGTCGGCCACTGCCAGCAGGCGCCCGAACAAGTAGTCACGCATACATCTGTTTTCCTCCAGTGACATTTGATAACCCCTTTCTATATGTGCACCCGAATATAGGCCACAGGCTATTCCCATCAATTTGCTATGTTCCCATGGTTCAACTGATAAAGGAGAGGCGGCTCTCCTGCATACGGACAGTAGTAGGTCGGGAGGAATCGGAGCGCCATCCATGACAGAGGGCAGCAGTCTTGAGACGGTGGATTTCATAAGTTCGGGGCTGGTTTTGCCCGCATAAGCAATTTTTGCGATTTGATCTATTGCCGGTGCGCCTATAAACTGGTGGTCTTTCCCGAAGAACTGCCTCCATGCGTACCTTATGTGGTAGTTTTCAATTCTTTCAAGAAATTCCGAGCCCTTTATCTCTCGGTAGTAAGTGACAGCCATTCGCCCCGGAGTGGCTGAATCCAGCGCCATAACCACAATGTCGTCTCTGTCCTTAAGCTCCGCTCTGTAACCTGATATTTTCTTTTTCAGTTTTAGCGCGTATTCCTGCCCGATATCCTCCGCATTCTCAAAACTTTCAGGCTCAAGCGACGAATCTATGAATACATCACCAAGTATTTCGTCCGTGTTTGCGACTAATTTTTGCAAGTTTGCGTTCCTAACAGCCCAAGCGACGATGACCTGCGTATCATTTCTGAAAGCAGACTGACGGCCTATGAGCCAGCGAAGCGCGGAGTGTGCTTTTTGCGTAACGTCATATCCCACGGTACAGCACTCTTCGGAATCTGAAAAACGACCTCTGAATGTAAAACCGCTCTGATCATTTGCTGATACTAATTTTGCTTTGTCTCCGGAGTGTCTGATGCGAGCCGGATGGTTTACGGCAAATGGAATATTTTGCCCGCTCACATAGCATAGATTTTTATTTGTCTGCTGCGACAAGTTAAATGAAATCCACGAGTCTATCAGTGATTCGTTCTTCCATACTCGATCCTCTGCCACACCCGGCAGAATAACCTTCCAACGTACCAATGCGGAACCTTGATCTAAGATACTCTTTTTATTTTTGTCCTGTTTCTTGGTGAGGTTTTTGAATATGGGAGGAGGGTTTTCGCCATCCCAGCTCGTCAGCAAAATATTTTGCTCATCCGCAAAAAGAACCCTGGCTCGGACCAAATCTTTTACTACTTCTTTTTTTGCGACATATTTTCTTACCGCAGTGAGCATTGGTTCACGCGAATACTTTTCCCAAGCCGAGAGCAAAGAAAGATAGCCCTGTTTTGTGTCGCTTCCGCTTTTAAAATCATCAAAATATGATGAAGATACTCCGCCGTAATCGGAGTAATCTCCCGCCACATACTGAATTTTGTCACAAAGCGGATGCGGTTCGCCGCCGCTTGTTCTGCCTGCGGAAGCTTCTGTCGCCGGCAAAAGGGTAATCTCTTTGGCAACGGCTTCAGCACCTTTAAAGTTGCCATCCATGTCCAGAGTTATCTCAATGTGCGCCTGCTGTTCAACATGAGCCGGCGGAGTCGGAAGGGATTCTCCGACAAAATTTTCCTTAGATGCCTGGATATTTTCGTACGTTTCATAAAGCTTCTCCATCCAGCTCATAGTTCTGCCTCCGCCCAAGCTCCACTGACAAAATTTTTCTTATCCTCAAACTCTGTAGGCTTCATTGAACAGACAAATCTGCTGATAAGCGAATCCTGCATCACCGATGCAAAATTAATCACTCCATATTGCATTTTCGGATACCACAGTCTGCTTAGCAATTCGTCATTGTGGGATTCTTCCGGATACAGGAAGCTATGAAACATTACGCCGAAGGAAACTTCGTCAACGTCTTTATAGAAACCCTGAGGCGAATCCGTCCACTCAATCGGCTCCACATATCCCTGACACTCTCTTGTTCCGAGAGAGATATCTCTGGTTCCTCCGCGTTCAAGATACCGCTTAAGCATAGCCATGTGTTTGTTCTCATTTCTGTCGCCCGCAAGCTGACTTGCATGTTCGTTCCACTCAAAGTGAGCAAGGACATGGTATTCAACGTCAGAAAGATAGTTATAGAACGCAAGGCTGTTGCCGCCGGTATAGTTCAGAGGCTTAACGCTCTTTGTCTGAGTACGTATAGGTTTCATTACCCGCACCTTGTCAATACGCCATACAAACGTAGGTTTCCAATATATTGACCTGGCAATTCCCCGTAACGCCTCGTAAGTGGGGACATGGTAAGAACACTTTTCTCCGCCTATCCTGGTGACAGGGTCGGAGAAGAGCGCATACTTTCCCCACAAGCGAAAAGCAATACTGTTTTTCATTACACCACCTCCGTACTGAATTTTGAAGCAGTTTCGCTTCCTATACCAAAATCTGATGAATAATATTCTTCTTTGAGTACCCATAAACGAAACAGCCCTCCGCACGGACTGATATGGTAGATAGCTCCGCAGTTACTAAGCTCTGTTAATTTATGCGGATAGACGTTGACGGAATACTTCTGTGCTTTGCGAATGAGTTTCTTTGCCTCTTCGGGAGAGTTCTCTTGGCATAATTTGGCAATAATTTCCTTTCCCTCACCATAAGGCACAATAACGCCCTTCGTAGGTGCATCTATAACTTCAAAAAGGTTTCCTGCCGTTCCAAAAGCTTGTTTTAATTTGCGCTGCGCATTTGCAGGAGTCTTTTTGTTTGCAGATAATAAATTAAGGATTGTATCTGTACGATCTCCCTTTACGCTGTACAGCATTTTTTCATTTAATTTACTAAAATAATAGTCAAAATATCTGGAAATAATAGCAGGAGAAGAAATATCTTTATTTTTACCATCAAGTTCCATCATAATTCTTAAAGCAACATCTCGGCCTAACTTTATTGATTCAAGTTTGTCTAAATTTTCATCATTTTGACTCATATTTATTATATAAAGATATCCAATCTCAAAATATCCCTCTCTGTTTACCCTGCCCCCGGCCTGTATCATAGAGTCAATACCAGCAAGAGAGCGTATGCCGCAGTTAAAATCCACATCTATACCAGCTTCCATAACCTGAGTGGATATGCAAATCAACTTTGCTTTTTTATCTTTCAAAATAGCCTTTATCTCTTTAAGGACGAATTCTCTATGGGAAGCGCACATTTGAGCGCTCAAATGGATTACTTTAACATCTGTCTTAGCCTTTATCGATTTGAAAATTCTTTTTGCCGCTGCGGTTGTGTTTGCTATCATAAGCACATTATCGAATTTTGACTGTTTATCAAGTATAAAATCGCAGCATTCGTCCGTTGAATAGCCGCCTTCTTTGATTGCATCTATGAATTTAACACGTTTAAGACTCATATAGAGTTCTTCCGGATTTCTGATTATCTCGTCGTCATTGCCATAATATAGGCTGCCGTATTTTCTGTTGACCCTGTTTAGGCACGGCTGAGTAGCTGTACAGAGCAGAGCGGTTACTCCGCATGTATCTGCAAGGAAGTCCAATGCTCCGCAAAAAAGATGGATGGTTTTAATCGGAAGTGTCTGAATCTCATCGAAAATTATTATGGAATTTGCAAGCTGATGAAACTTGCGAATTCCTTTGGTTCCTCCGCCGAAAATAGCTTCAAGAAATTGGACATTTGTAGTGAAAACTATAGGAGCATCCCAGTTTTCCGAAAGAAGCTTACCCTGCCATGTATCAAGAGATTCCGCAAGGTTTGAATGACATTCCAAAACCACATTACCCCTGTCCGCACCTGTCTCCAGAACCTCCCTAGCCGTCGAGGCATTTTGGTCGATTATCGATGTATATAGGATAACATAAAAAATTCGTTCTATTGGGCTTTCAGTGCCGGAATATTTTTTGGCATGTTCCAGAGCAAAACGCAAAGCTGCCAAAGTCTTGCCGCCGCCCGTGGGAACGGTTAGAGTATAAATTCCCTTTGCTCCTTTTCCCCTGCTTTTGCAGTCTTCTGACACAGCCGAACGAATACAATTGACACGGGAATCATTGCTGAACAGCAGCAGGTGCTTCTCAAGCCTGTCAGAGAGAGTGCCCCAATCGGTATACTTTGAGGCAAGGCGCGCTTCGGACGCGCCCTTAACGCAAAAATCTACGGTATCGCACCTGTCCGCATCAATTAAACAACTCGATAAGAACTTGGCAAAACACCCTAATTTAAAATTCACCCTGTCTTTGGCACAGCTTTCTTCTCTGCTTTTCTCAAGCTCAATCCAAGACAAGATCAGATCTCTGAAGTTTTTGAAAGTGCTCTCGTCGGACAATATGCTGTCTGTCTGCTCCCGAAGCTCAGAGAATTCTGACGACAGATACCCCAGAGCTTCGTCCAAATGCGTTTGCTGCGTATTCTTGCCCATTCTCTTGGCAAACAGGTCAGAACCGTCGCTGTCTACCATATCTGTAAGGCCGCAATGGTGACATGCAACAGAGAGAGCCAAAATCTCTGCGGCTATATATTTTTCGGATTTTATCGACTCACCGGACTTCTTTGAAGCAACCAGATAATTCCATACATACTGAGCTCCGGCGGTCGAATGGTCAATCCTGCCCCTTGAACGCCGTAAGGCAGGCTCCGTATCTTCGGAGTCGTCATTATCTTGTTCATGAATAGAAGATGAGGCATTTATGTAGTTCTGAAAATCCGAAGAGCATTTTGCAATGTCATGAAGAAAACCAATAAGCCTGCCCCAAGGGCAATAGCCGATTTTTGAGGCATACTTGCCGGACAGCTCGGCAGTTCCCGCCAGATGAGCACTCAATGTTTGAACTTCGGAATCCTCGGTGCGGATATGCGCAACAAGCCGCTTTCTGCTCATAAAAATCAGTCCTCCATAATTTTTTATATGTGTATATGTAAAAAATTTTTCGGTCAAAAATCTGATTTCTGATAACACAAAAAAATGGAAGTCCCAAGCACAGGGCAAATATAACATTATTTCTTTGAAGTGTAAATAGGTAATAATTATACAAAGCAAAAAAAAGACCTTCCTCAAATAAAATAAAGGAAGGTCTTTTTTTGCTACCCTATTTACACTTCAAAGTTTCAACTAACGCGCCGACGCGATACTGCTATTATACCATTGGCTCTGTTGGACGGAAAAAGCTGTAATGTACTTTACTCACAGATCTTCCGATTTTTCTGGCGGCATGAGGCAAATTGTGCTCTGAATCTTGGCTATAACTCTATCACCCGTTAACCTTGCCGTGTAATTCGCGCAACATATTTCTAATTTTTTGCCAACTTTGCAGTTTGTCCATCTGTTCCAATGCGTATTCAACATCACAATTAAAAAATAATCCCTTGTGCTCTGCCGTAATACCTATATATGATAAGATTCCTTTTGATTGATACCCCTTAGTATCTTTTTCCCACCCTACCGATTCATGTTGATTTAAGTGTAAAATATCGGTATCCATTTCACGAAAACTTTTCTTTTCGAACAAATACGCATATAAAACCTGTTGCCGTTCCGACTCTGAATATCTCATATATTCCCTATCCCTATTGCCCGGTACTAAATCAGCCAATTGTTTCATGGTATATCACCCTATTTTTCTAAAATAAAGTCTCTTACTAAAATTGCATCTCGCTTTGATAATTATTTAGGTTCTTAATGCAATTGTGCCCAAGAGAAGAATTTGAATCGACGCCTCTGTGAACCGGCTTTTTATCCCCTTACAATTTCAAAATTATTCCTGTTACCGCTCCGGCTATTATGAGGAGTGCGGGGTGGATTTTTGTTTTTACCAGGAGCAGCAGGGCGGCTATTCCTATTAGGGCTGTGGCGGCGCCTGTTATGCTGCCGAACGAGAGGTCGTAGGCGGCGTAGGCGAGCATTGCGACAACTACGGGGCGCAGACCTTTGAGCATGCTTGCTACCTTCGGATTTGATTTCACTTCGTTTACAAAGCGCATTAAAAGGATTAGGGCTATGACGCTGGGGGCTACATTGGCAAGCATTGCCGCTATGCTGCCTACGGGGCCGGAGACTATGAAGCCGGTCGCGGCGGATATTTTTGTGGCAATGGGGCCCGGAAGAGCGTTGCCTATCGCCAGCATGTCCATGAATTGCTGCGCGTCCATCCAGTGGTATATTTCCACAATGTCCTTTTTGAATAGCGGAACCATTGAGGGGCCTCCGCCATAGCCTACGCAGCCTATTTTTACAAATGAAAGTATGAGGTCGATTATGTTTGTCATGGTGTTCTCCTACAGTTTGAGCGCGATTCCGACTATCGCGCCGAGGACAACTATCAGCGCGGGGTGGAGAGGGGTGAAGATCATCAGGCAGAGAGCCGCTATTCCTATGCCCCACGTCTTTTTGTTTTTGAGCGCGCCCGGCGCCATGTCGTATGCGGCGTAGGCGAGCATTGCAACCACCACGGGACGCAGCCCCTTGAGCATGCTTGAGATCATCGGGTTGTCTTTGACGAGCATTACCGCGCTTAGCAGCATTATGACGAGTATCGCAGAGGGCATAGCTATCCCGAGCACCGCGGCAAGAGCTCCTGCCCAACCACCCTTATAATAGCCCACTACGGCAGACATTTTTGTGATTACGGGACCGGGGAGAGCGTTTGCTATAGCGAGCGCGTCCATAAAGTCATCGAGGTTCATCCATTTTTTCCGCTCCACGACCTCCGCCTTAAGGAGCGGTATCATGGAAGGGCCTCCTCCGTAGGCTACAGAGCCGGTTTTGCAAAATGATACAAAAATAGAAGTCAGGTCTTGCATTGTATCTCCTCCGTTATATTTTTCGTACAGATATTTTTGCCGCAAGCGGTTATCCGTGATTGTCTTTTTTTAAAATAGCATACATTTGAAAAATTACAAAGTCATTCAATGCAAATTAAATAAATTGACATATTTATGAAACAGGGATAATATTTTGCCCATTACCTAAACAATACGTCCTATTAGCTGGTATTAGTGAATAAAATTTAAGTTCAATTGTATCAATTATATCGGTGAAAAGCCTTTAATTGGCTTTATCAAAATATAAAGGAGAGATTCTGATGTGTATTTCTAAGCGGTTGGCGGGATTTGCTTTGTGTTTCGCTGTTTTTGCCATGGCAATCTGCCTTTTACCGGGAGCTTCTTATGCTGCAGCTCCCTACCATATCGGCATTATGACCGGTACTGTTTCGCAGAGTGAGGATGAGCTTCGCGGAGCGGAGTTTGCGATGAAGAAGTTCGGCGACGTGGCAAAGGGCGGCATGATAAAACACGTCACATACCCCGATAATTTTATGTCCGAGATGGAGACGACCATCGCCCAGATAGTTGGGCTGGCAGATGACCCCTTGATGAAGGTTATCATCGTAAACCAGGCTATTCCCGGAACCACCGAGGGTTTCAGAAGAGTCAAAGCCAAGCGCCCTGACATTCTCTGCCTTGCCGGAGAACCGCAGGAAGACCCCAATGTCATAAACAGTGTAGCCGACCTGTCGGTGATAGAAGATTTTATCAGCCGCGGATACCTCATCGTTCACACGGCAAAGAAAATGGGCGCAACAAAATTCGTCCACATATCTTTCCCGCGCCACATGAGCTACGAAAGCATTTCGCGCCGCGCATCAATAATGGAGCAGGCATGCAAGGATTTGGGTATGCAGTACGTTTTTGAGACGGCTCCCGACCCTACAAGCGACGTGGGAGTGGCAGGCGCACAGCAGTTTATGCTTGAAAAAGTTCCCGCATGGGTCAAGAAATACGGCAAGGACACGGCCTTCTTCACGACAAACTCCTCCCTGCACGAGCCTCTGCTGCGCCAGCTTGCAAAGTACGGCGGATATTATGTCGAAGCGACAAGCGCGTCTCCCATCGTGGGATACCCCGGCGCGTTTAATATCGACCTGTCCAAAGAAGCCGGAGATTGGCCCGCAATTTTGAAAAAGGTTGAGAAAGCTGTTATTAAGGCCGGAGGAAAGGGCAGAATGGGAACCTGGGCATATTCGCACGGATACGCAAACACTCTTGCTCTTGTCTACCTCGGCAAGGATGTCGTGGACGGAAAAGCCAAGATAACAAGCAAAAAAGACCTCCTTAAGAGCTACGCTCACTCAACTCCCGGCGTCAAATGGAGCGCGAACTACTACACCGACTACGGCACGGGAGTTACGACAAAGAAAATGGTGCTCCTGTATCAGGATACCTACGTTTTCGGACGCGGTTACATGGGAACGCCTAACGTGAAGGTTCCGGCAAAATATTTTAAGGTGAAATAACTTTGAAATTTCAAATCGCAATATAAAAAGTACGGCGGAGCTTATCGGCAATCGGGTATCCGCCGTGCTTTTTTTGTACGTCATGTTCGGATATAATAAATCGGAATACAAATATTGCTGTGGAAGGGGTTTTTTTCCAATGAGCAGGGTTTTGCAGTACGACCCATATTACTATCCTGTCCCGTCTCAGAGAATGGTCGTCTACGGTTCAAGGGGCATGGTCTGCACCTCACAGGCTCTTGCCGCCCAGGCAGGGCTTGAGATATTAAAAAAGGGCGGAAATGCCGTCGATGCCGCAGTTGCCACCGCGGCGGCTCTCACCGTAGTTGAGCCTACATCAAACGGAATGGGCAGCGACGCCTTCGCTCTAATATGGAGCAAGGGACGCATACACGGAATGAACGCGAGCGGCCGCACTCCGCTTGCAATGTCAATGGACACGGCAGAGAAAAACGGCTGGACAAAAAACGCTTCGCTCCCGGCATACGGCTGGGCTCCCGTCACTGTCCCGATGGCGCCCTGCGCCTGGGCCTCCGCCGTGGCAAAACATGGCAGACTGCCGCTTGAAGAAGTCCTGGCTCCCGCAATAGCCTACGCGAGAGAGGGACATGCTCTGGGAGTCATAGAATCGCTCTCGTGGGGACGCGCCTTCAAAAAATACTCCGCGCTCCAAGGCTCCGAATTTAAAAACTGGTTTGAAACCTTTGCACCGGAAGGCAGAGCTCCTGCCGCGGGCGAAATATGGCGCTCCGAACATCACGCAGAGACGCTTGAACGAATTGCGGCAACCGGCGCGCGCGACTTCTACGAGGGAAAAACGGCGGACATGATACTTTCAGCGGTAAAAGCCACCGGCGGATACATCTGCGCGGAAGACCTGGCCTCTGCCGCACCCGAATGGGTGAATCCAATCAGCGTAAAATACCACGGATACGACGTGTGGGAAATCCCTCCCAACGGTCAGGGAATAGCCGCTCTCATAGCCCTCTCCATACTCGACGGATTTGAAGCCGGCTGCGCATCAGACCCCGCAACCGTACACCGCAGAATAGAAGCCATGAAAATGGGCTTTGCCGATGCTCACAGATACGTTGCCGACATGAGATTCTCCGACGTACCTGCGGAAGCTCTGCTGAGCGCAAACTACGCCGCATCGCGCCGTGCCCAAATCGGCGAAACCGCGGAAGAGCGCCATGCCGGCAACCCCAAGCCCGGAGGCACGGTCTACCTCTGCACGGCGGACGGAGAGGGAAACATGGTCTCATGGATACAGAGCAACTACATGGGCTTCGGCTCTGGCATAGTTGTTCCCGGAAGCGGAGTCGGACTGAACAACAGGGGACACTGCGCCTCTTTGGAAAAAGGACACCCCAACATGCTTGAGCCAGGCAAACGTCCATACAACACAATAATTCCCGGCTTCCTCACAAAAGACGGACTGCCCGTAGGCCCCTTCGGTGTCATGGGCGGATTCATGCAGCCGCAAGGCCACGTTCAAGTTGTAACAAACACGATAGACTGCGCCATGAATCCGCAGCAGGCGCTTGACGCTCCGCGCTGGCAATGGACGGGAGGACGCGACATCAGCGTAGAACAATCCTTCCCGCAGGCGCTCGCGCAAAAACTCATAAGAATGGGACACAACATCACCGTAGACCCCGAATCCATATCCTTCGGACGGGGCGAAATAATATGGAACACGGAACACAAAACCTTGGCAGGTGCGACGGAACCCAGAACAGACGGAACCGTGGCAAGCTGGTAACAGCGGAATAAAAGACAGCCCCCCGACAAAGGCCGCTTCACGCGAAAACCCAAGTCGGGGGCTCTGCTTACACCGTCAAATTGTTTACGAAACAAGAACCGTAAACGACAACCGCAGCGGCCTTCCGCTTACACTGCCGCCGCCTGCTTTGAAAAATGCAAATCCCCGCCTAAAAAACGCCGAGCCAATGAGACACCCCTGCGAGTCACACCTTATTCTGCTTAAAACAGAGCTTCTTTGCATTATTTATAACATCCGTCAAATGCTCTCCCATCAAAGCGGAAGCCTTGTTTGCGTCATGCTCCTTGATAGCCGTAAGAATCTTCTCGTGCGAGACATTAAGCGGCTGATTATACATCTTGAAAGTGCCGATGAAAAAATCCTGCCACTGAACGGAAAGACCTATCAGCTCATACAGGCTTTTCAAAATCGGTG
>CAZBYL010000054.1:0-13953 GCA_964496275.1 uncultured Synergistaceae bacterium
TTGATTTTAGCCGCCTCAAAACATGCCTCTCTGTCAAACAACGCGCAAACAAATTTTATTTTGCTTCCGTGGCCAGTGCGAATATTTTTTCTTTTAGTTCTTGTTCTTTTGGGGCCTCAGCCAGCATTGTTGTTACTTCGGCGTATACGTTTTCACTTTCTTCGGTCAGTTTTGTTTTGAAGATCTTTTCGTGCGCTGTTTTGTCTACGGTTGTATCATCGTAGAAAAGTTCTTCGTACAGTTTTTCGCCGGGCCTTATGCCTGTGTATTTTATTTGGATGTCTTTGTACGGTTCATGGCCGTGCAGACGAATGAGTGTTTCTGCCATTTCGGATATGTTGACGGGCTCTCCCATGTCGAGTACGAAGAGTTCTCCGCCGCGCCCCATCGAGCCTGCCTGGAGTACCAGGCTGACGGCTTCCGGTATGAGCATGAAGTAGCGTTTCATGTCCCTGTGGGTTACGGTGACGGGGCCGCCCGCTTCTATTTGTTTTTCAAATTTCGGAACGACGCTTCCGCGGCTTCCGAGGACGTTGCCGAATCGGACAGCCATGTATTTGGTGTTCGGGTATTTTTGCTGGGCAAGGAGGAGCAGGCGTTCCGCTATTCTTTTTGACGCTCCCATGACGCTTGTTGGGTTGACCGCTTTGTCTGTGGATATCATTACCATGCGTTCCGTTCCGTATTTTCCCGCTATGGAGGCGAGGTTCCATGTGCCGAAGGAGTTGACGCGCAGTGCCTCTTTTGGGTTATCTTCCATGAGCGGCACGTGTTTGTGTGCTCCGGCATGAAAAACAATGCTCGGTTTGTATTTTCGGAAGGTTTCTTCCATTGCGGCTTCGTCCGCGACATCGGCTATTACGGGGCGCACCGGGATTTTGTTTCCCGCGTCGGCAAGGGATTCGATCAGTGTGTAGATGGACATTTCCCCATGACCGAGAGCTATGAGTTCCGAGGGCTTTTTTGCCAGTATCTGTCGGCATATTTCGGAACCGATAGAGCCGCCCGCACCTGTGACGAGAACGGTTTTTCCCTTTACCAGTTTTTCTATTTCTGCGTTGTCGAGGCGCACCGGCTCTCTTCTGAGCAGGTCTTCCAAACTCACGGAGCGCAGGCGGCTCACGTTGACCTGCCCGTCTGCGAGGTCTATTAGGCTGGGTAGGACGCGCACCGTGACTGCAAACGGAGTGAGGTATTTTATGTATGAGCCTATTTGTGTTCCCGTGGCAGATGGGATTGCTATGAGTACTGTGTCTATTTTCTCTTTTGCTATCACGAAGGGGATTTTTTCTTTTCCGCCGAAAACTTTTAGTGAGGCGATTAACATACCATCTTTTTTAGGGTCTTCGTCTATGAAGCCTATGGGGAGAAGGTTTGAGTCGTGGCGCAGCAGGTCTCTTGCAAGTACCGTTCCTGCCTCCCCCGCCCCTATTATAAGGGTGCGTTTGTCGGGGTTGCGGCTTCCCTGTTTTGCAATGAGGGCAAGACGCCATGCCGATCTTTCGGCAGAGAGCATGAAAATTCCGGCAAAGATCAGTACGGCCAGTGAAGAGCGCGGGATTAGAAGTTTTTTTGTTAAAAACATTTCCATGAGGAATACGAGTGTTCCCAGGCAGTAGCAGCGGAACAGCCTGGCGTATTCTTCGACGCTCGCGTGCGGCCATGATATGTAGTATATCTTGCCGACATACATTGTTATGATTAGGGTTGCCGTGTATGACGCTCCGACTTTAAGCATTTCGTCCCAGTAGCCCATTTTTATGAAGAATGTCAGGCGCAGTGCGTATGAAAGGTAGACTGCAAAGAACAGAACCAGTGTGTCTATGACGAGGACGCGTCTGTTCCTGGAGCCTAAGTACAGCCATGCGGAGAATATTTTATGTATGAGTACGTTATCCGACAAGACGGACCCCCCTTGTTGGTTATGCTGCGGACATTATATATCAAAACGCCGTTTTATATTATTATTTTTCTGTTTTTTGGGGATTTCAGCGAAATGTAGTTTGTTTTCTGTACTCCAAGGGTGTCATGCCAAGTTCTTTTTTAAAGCATACGGCAAAGTAGCTGCTGTTGCCGAAGCCTGTGCGCTGCGCGACTTCGGCGATGCTCATTTCCGTGCTGCCGAGCAGCCTTATGCTTTTGGAGACACGAAACCCTGTGAGGTAGTGAAATGGTGTGGTATGCAGTATTCGCGAGAATATCCGGCAGCACTCTCCCTTGCTGATGTGAGCCGATGCCGATATGTCTTCCAGTGTCAGCTTTTCGGAATAATTGCCCGATATGTATTCCAGAAGCAGCTTCATGCGGTTTTTGTCCGTAGGAGCTATCTTCGCCGCGTTTTTGAGAGTTTTCTCGTTGTTTTTGACTATCGTCAGCCATATTTTGCTTACAAACATTTGCAGCTCCAGTTCATAGCCGTAACTCTCTCTGTCGATAACTTCCGCCATTTCGTGCAGCATGGCGCAAACAGACCTGTGCCACGGTTCGTCGCTTAGGGGTATTATTTGCAGTTTTTCTGAGAGCAGCAGAGGGTCTACGTATTCACGGGTTATGAGACTGTTGCCGAATCCCGATATCAGCTTTGGGTCAAAATTCACGCATATATATTCGCCGTCGCTGTCGTCTGTCGGCACCGCCTCATGGAGACACCCTGAATTTATGAAGACGCCCTGCCCCTCGGGTATACAGAATTCGGTATCGGGAGATCTGAATACGACTGTGCCTTTGGTGACAACACCTATCTGCACCTCGTAATGCCAATGGAGAACGTGACCGCAGTGCTCATCTGCGACACGCTGTCTGTCCATCGACAGAGGAAATTCATCTCTTCCGTGTTCTGTCAGTTCTCTTAAAGTCGAATCTGTATATATGGGACGAAAAATCATCTGCATCACCCTATTATGCTTTGTACGCGCAACGCCCCAAGTTTACCATTTGATAATTATAAGTAAAGCCGAACCATACGGTTCGGCTGTGATGTTTACGTATATTATGAAAATATAGTTGTTTTTAGAACGGTCCGTATCCTATAGCAACGGAGATCATGATAAATACCAGAGCAATAACGCTCCAGAGAGAGAAGAGCGGGAGGAACCATTTTGCCCATGTGGTCCAGGGTATTCTCGCCATTGCTATTGCCGCCATGATTTCGGTGGATGTGACTGTCATGTTGTTTGAGAATGCGTCCGCGAACTGGAAGCAGAGAACCGCTGTCTGTCTCGTGACTCCGACAACGTCTGCAAGGGGCGCCATGATAGGCATTGTGAGAGCGGCCTGACCTGAGCCCGAGCTGACTATGAAGCTTATTATAGTCTGTACGATGAACATTCCGGCTGCCGCAAACGACGGGGGAAGAACTTTGACTATGTATGAGAGACCGTTGATTATCGTGTCCATTACGTGTCCCGAATCTAGGATTACGACGATGACTCTCGCAAATCCGACGATGAGAGCGGGACCGACAAAGTTTGCAGCTCCCTTTGTAAATTCACGTGCTATTTCATCGGGGTAGAGCCCGCCGAGGACACCGGCCACTACGGCAAGGATGATGAAGATGGCTCCGAGTTCTTCTATATAGAAGCCCATTTCCACAACTCCGAATATGACCGAGACTATCGCGGCTGCGAAGGCAATGAGTACGAGCTTATGGCGTCCAGTCATGTCGGGGATGTTGTCGATGTCTATGCGAACGTCGAGATTTTTGTCTGCTTCGTACATGGGGCTTTTTGTCGGGTCTTTTTTGATTTTGCTTGCATAGCGCCAGACGTAGGCGATGCCGACTATGACTATTACGACATATATTATCGCCCTGTACTCAATGCCGGAGAAGAGGGGAAGTCCCGCTATTCCCTGAGCTACGCCGATTGTAAAGGGGTTGGTGAGCGTTCCGGCAAAGCCCGCTCCGGCTCCCAATAGGCATATTGCAACTGCCGTTATGGAGTCAAACCCCATCGTGAGACATATTGCGAGCACCATCGGCAGGAATACTAGCATTTCCTCCGCCATTCCGATGAAGCATCCTCCGAGTGAGAAGATGAACATCAAAACCGGTATCATAAGTGTTTCCCGCCCTGCCATTCGTTTTATTACAGAGCCCATTGCCACGGTTATCGCTCCTGTAGCCTCAAGAACGCTGAACGCACCGCCTATGATAAGGAGGAAGAACATGATGTAGCCCGCTTCTTCCATTCCTTTGGGGAATGACTTGAATATGTCAAACGGGTGTACAGGAGCCTGTTCTATCTGATGAAATGAATCCGGAACGACCACCATTCTGCCGGTCTCGGCGTTTTCCACTCTGTTGAATTCTCCTGCAGGCAGTACGTAGGTACAGACCGCCGCGATCAGAATGAGCGCAAACAACAGTGAGAGAGGTTCAAGCATGGAGAACTTTCTTGTTTTTTGCATAGTTACCCTCCTAAAAAATGTTTTATAAGGCTGCCGAAATGCAAGCTTAGTATCACAATTTTTACGTTTTTTTTCTATTCCAAGATTAGCTGATTTTATTAAAATATTAACAGTGATGTAAATTATCTGTCTCTTTTCCCATCAAGACATGATAGACTCACCCTGTTATATTCTGTTATTATCTACACAATTATGCCGAGAAAGGGCCGATTAAAAATGCAGTGCAAATTTGCGACAATCAAGGAACTTTTAACTCACCCAGTCTTTTGTAATTTTGCCGCGATATCGGAAATTCCGCGCCCCAGCTTCCAAGAAGAGAAGATAAGTGCATATCTTTATGATTGGGCTGCAGCGCACTCTCTTGATGCGGTAAGGGATGCAAGCAATAATATATTGATACGCAAACCAGCCTCTGCCGGATTTGAGGATGCGCCTACGGTGCTGCTCCAGGCTCATATGGATATGGTGTGCGTGAAGAGCGCGGATTCCGACCATGATTTTTCAAAAGACCCAATCTCTCTCGTTTTGGATGGGGATATTTTGTCCACGGGAGGAAAGACTACGCTGGGCGCGGATGACGGAATCGGTATGGCTTACTGCCTCGCAGCTCTTGAGTCCGACACTCTTAAACACCCGGCGCTTGAGGTGCTGTTTACTACGTCGGAGGAAGAGGATATGGGCGGCGCGCTGAAATTCGACACTTCGCTGCTTAAGGCAAAGTATCTGATAAACCTCGACCACGCAGTTGACAGCGAAATTTTGACGGGAAGCTGCGGAGGTGTGGGAGTAAAAACGACGCGCAAGTGCGATATGGTCTCGATTCCTGCCGATTGGCGCACGTTCCGCATTGATATAAGAGGGCTGAAGGGCGGACATTCCGGGGAGGATATTCACAGGGGACACGGCAGCGCGAACCTTTTGCTCGGAAGATTCATCGACAAGTGCGCCTCGTCATTCCCGATCATGCTCTCTTCAATAAAGGGAGGAACTTTCAGACTGGCTATTCCGAGCTACGGACATATTATAATCTCTCTTGCGGAAGAGGATATACCTGCGCTTAAGAGCACGGCGGCGGAAGCCTTGGCTGTGTTTGCGAAGGAGTATGAGGCGACGGCTCCGAACCTGACTTTGACCGTGGAAGAGGCAAAGAGGGCCGATTTTGCGATATCGGATACCGATCTCAAAAAACTATTGCTTGTAATCATGCTCTCCCCCAACGGAATTTCCGAAATGAACGGCGGAGTTCCCGGAACCGTGGAGAGTTCGGACAATATGGGCGAGATTTATATGGACGGAGATAACCTTGTCGTTGTGTATGAGGTGAGAGCCTCTTTTAAGTCCACTCAGGAGTATATCGTGCGAAAGATAACGGCTCTTGCCGGTATTGTCGGAGCCGAGTATGAAACTTTTTCCGGATATCCAGGCTGGGCGTATGCCCCTAATTCGCCGCTCAGAGATACGGCTCTCGGCGTTTACAAAGAGCTGTACGGCTCGGACATGACTGTGACAGTCGTACATGCGGGGCTTGAGGTTGGCTGTTTTATAGAGGGCAAGCCGGAGCTCGACGCTATATCCATAGGGCCTGACTGTTGGTATTTCCACTCTCCGTCGGAATGCACGAGTGTGTCCTCAGTGTGCAAGACATGGGATTTCCTATGCGCGTTGCTGGCGGAAGGGAGCAGACTGCCTAAATGATTTTGCTGGTATTCCTAGCCTATTACGGCATAAATTGTTTTATAAATATATACTTTATCTTTGGTCCGCTCTATGAAACTTTTGGAGCCTCCCCGGCTCAGGTCGGGCTCTTTTTAAGTATTTTTTATATGACGATGACAGTCTGCCGCCCGCTCGGAAGCCTTGTTATGGAGCGTGTCGGAATAAAGAAGGCTCTTTTGGGGAGTTCTTTGCTCTCTGCCGTAACGGCATCGGGTATCGCGGTGTCGCTCGCGCTCTCCATGCCTCGGCTTTTGCTCCTTTTCAGGGCTCTGTCGGGAGTGAGCGCAAGCGTATTTATCGTAGCCACAATCGCATACCAGTCCATGATACTTGACGAGAAAAACCGCGGCGTCGGCTTTGCTCTCTTCACAACAGGCTCTATGCTGCCCCTTGCTACCGTCATTCCGCTCGCCGAATGGATGTTGAAACATGAGCACAGCTACGCATATATGTGGCTTCCGACCGCGGTTGCTGCGGTGTGCTTTGTTATAAGCCTGAGAATGAAGGAGACTCACAGTGTAACACGCAGGGAAAAAGCGTGGGGAACCTATGCGAATCTGTTTAAAATCAAGGGCGTGCCGACCCTATATTTTTCCGCAGTCCTTATGTCTGTGGCCGACAGTATGACACTCTGTGTCGCAATGCTTGCCGTTGACAGGGGTGTCGCCGTATCCTACTTTATGATTGCTGTATCCGTGGCCGCGGTTTGCATCCGCACCCTTGGCTTCAAGCTTATGGATAGGATTCCGCGCCTTTTGCTTGCCGCTCCGGCTGCCGCTCTGATAAGCCTGTCTGTGTTTTTTATGTCATTCAGCTCAACTCCGTCTCTTTTTGTCATATTCGGAGCTCTGTTCGGACTCGGAATAGGCATGGGGTATCCTACTCACCTATGTATAATAGGCGATATTGTGCCGATTGAACTTCACCCGAAAGCGACCGGAGGGTTTTTGCTTTTCTACGATTTCGGCTGGATAATCACGCCGCTTTTGTTTGGGGTTCTCTCGCCGCTGTTCGGAGCAAGCGGGGCTTTTAGGGTAATTGGCTTTGCGGCTTTTGCCTGTGCCGCGGCTATTCAATATTTTATGTGGATACCTCTTTGGAGGGAACATCGCAGCGCTGCGGCGTGAATCGGAGCATTTGCTGTAGGCTGAAGTTTAAAACGTTACGTTTTTGTTACATTAAAATCAGCAATTTTTCGGAGAGCTTTACATTCGTGTATCATAGAATTGTCTGACTGTGCCTGTACGCTCAATTGCAGAGCTCAAACACATACTTAGGAGGAACAGGAACGATGGAACTTGTAAGTCAGTTAATTGCCAACACCACTTGGCAGAACATGGTTATGATGGGAGTGGGAGCTTTTCTTCTCTACCTAGCGGTGGAAAAGGATTTTGAGCCCAACCTTCTGCTTCCGATGGGATTCGGAACTATTCTGGTGAATCTTCCCCTCTCTTCGGCTCTTGATCAGATGGCGGGCAATCAGGTTGTTGAAGGTGCCCTTTCCATGCTTTTCCGACTCGGAATTGCCACTGAAATTTTGCCTCTGTTAATTCTTATCGCTGTCGGAGCCATGTGTGACTTTGGTCCGTTGCTCGCCAATCCTAAGGTCTTTCTTTTTGGGCTTACGGCTCAGATGGGTATATTCCTTACAATGGGGCTCGCCCTGCTTTTCGGGTTCAACATTTATGAGGCAGCTTCAATTGGTATCATAGGCGCCGCCGACGGTCCTACATCGATATATGTCTCCACACGATTCGCGCCTCACTTATTAGGGCCTATATCCGTGGCGGCGTACACGTATATGGCGCTTGTGCCGCTTATCCAGCCTCCTGTTATCTTGGCTCTTACAACAAAAAAAGAGCGTATGATGAAGATGCCGCTTCCGACAAGAGTTGTTACAAAGCGCGCGCGTTTCCTGTTCCCAATCGCGATTACAATTATCGGAGGATTGATCGCTCCTGCGTCTGTCGCTCTTCTCGGTTTTGTTATGTTCGGCAACCTGCTTCGCGAAAGCGGAGTTACGGAGCGTCTCTCACAGGCTGCTCAGAATGAACTTGCCAATATCGTGACGATTCTGCTTGGTTTCTCGATTGCGGCCACAATGACGGGCGAGAAGTTTGTCAACATGAACACTATGATAATCATCGCAATGGGACTTGTCGCATTCGTGCTCGATACGGCCGGCGGCGTGTTTACGGCTAAGCTGCTGAACCTTTTCCTCCCTGCAGGCAAAAAAATGAATCCCATGGTCGGCGCGGCCGGTATCTCGGCATTCCCGATGTCGGCAAGAACAATACAGAAACTCGGACAGAAGGCTGACCCGACAAACCATCTCCTTATGCATGCGGTGGGCGCGAACGTGGCAGGTCAGATAGGCTCTGTTCTCGCCGGCGGGCTACTCTTGGCGTATCTCGGTTAGTTACGGTCAGATTCAAGCTGTTTTTCAATCCGGCAGTGCCGAGCGCACCGCCGGATTTTTTTATTTTCTGCGCTATAGCCTACACTTTTGCCGATAAGTAGGGTAGAATGAAGTCGGCGTGTTTATGTCTGCTAGGAGGTGAAGGTATGCCGCTTTGGGGTTTTGTTTTGTGTTTTGTGATAGCTACGCTGTGGGCGGCTTCACCTATAATGGTCGCAAGGGGTCAGAGCATTTCTGACTGCACCCCCAATGAGATAAATCCTGTACGGTCAATATCATTTTTTATAGCGGCGCTTCTTTTTGCTCTCTATTACACGGGCGGACATATCCCGGCGATATCGTCCCCCCGTGTCTTTGTGTTCCTTGCTCTTAATGTTTTTTTCAGCTATATCATCGGAGATATCCTATACTTTTCCGCGATAAAGGAGATTGGGATAAGTCTCGCCGTCCCGGTTTCAAACACTCACCCCATGTTGGTGGCTCTCACAGCATGGCTTATATTGGGCGAGAAGATGACCTTTCAAATAATTATGGGAATACTTGTCGTCATGCTGGGGCTTCTTTTGCTGCGTTTCGGCGGAGCCTTGAAGTCCGGCGGGGATTCGCCGGTCAGTATCGGTAATTTGAGCTCTGCAAAGCTTATGCGCGGATTTCTTATGGCAATCGGAGCGGCGGTATCATGGGCGCTCAGCGCGCCGCTTATAAAACTTGCAATGGTGGAGTCCGGTCTCGGAGCAGTGGAGATAACATTTTACCGTGCGGTGATTTTTCTTTTGCTCTCGTGGGGCTGGAGGTTTGCCGCGGTTAAGCGCTCGCCTGCTTCGGTGAAGCCGTTTTCTTCTCTTTCCCGCGCTACCGTGCTTTATTTTCTCGGAGCGGCAATTATAGGCTTGTGGCTCGGCTCGGTTCTTCACGCAATTTGCATCGCCGCGATGCCGGTGGCAATAGTGACGGCAATAACAGCGACAAGCCCTTTTATGGCGGCGCTCTTCGGCCATTTTGTTTTGAAAGAACGCCTTACAAGAGTGCAGTGGGCCGGAGTGGCTATGATTATAGCCGGTTCCGTAACCATAAGCGTTTAGGAGGAATTTTGCCGTGATACCGATTCCGAATACTCTTCGCGCGCTGCGCAGCAGGAACTACAGGCTGTTTTTCACAGCTCAGGCGATTTCGCTTACCGGGCTTTGGATGCACAGGGTCGCTATGGGCTGGCTTGTTTTCCGGCTTACAAACTCAAACAGCGCTCTCGGTATTATGGATTTTGCGGCATCAATTCCCGTAGTCTTTCTGACTCCGCTTGCAGGGGCTCTGATTGAAAGATGGGATTTGAGAAAGACTCTTATCTGGTGCCAGTCAGGCTGCATGGCTGTGGCGTTTGTCCTGGCTTTCCTGACTCTCACAGACTTGGTGACTTTTCGTATAGTCGTCTGTATGAGCCTTATTTTGGGTCTCTTGGACGCGTTTGAGCTCCCCGCAAGGTATTCGCTGGTTTCGTATATGGTGGATAAGAAAGAGGACGTGGCGAACGCGGTGGCGCTGAACTCGACAAACTTCAACCTGGCCAGAATGTTCGGCCCTACGATAGCGGGGTTCGTCATACATGCCATCGGAGAGGGACTTTGCTTCTTCGCAAACGGCATAGCCTACTCGGCGACGCTTTTTGCAGCCCGCAGGATGAAGATGGATAGACCCCCGATAGGGCGCACGGACGGGACAAAGAAGGAGCCTGTCAGAGAGATGATCGATGGGTTTAAGATGGCCCGCGACTTTGCTCCGAGCAGATATATACTCATTATGATTGCAATGACAGGGTTTTTCGCCTTTCCGTCTATAGTCCTTATGCCGGCTATGGCAAAGAGTGTGCTCGGCGGAACGTCGGAAACCCTCGGATTTCTTTTGATGGGAGTCGCTATAGGCGCTCTCATAGGATCGCTGATTATGGCCTCTCTTAAATCCACGGCAAATCATGCGTGGTGGTGTACAAGAACGTGTGTCGGTTTCGGAGTTTCAGTTATGCTTTTTTCGCTCTCCGCAAATATTCACATGGGTATAGTTCTTGCCGCGCCTGTGGGATTTTGTATGGTGACAAGCACAATAGCGTGCAATACTCTCCTTCAGACTATGGTTCCGAACGACAGTAAGAGCAGAATAATGTCGCTCTACACTCTGGCAATCTTGGGAGTTCCGCCGTTCGGGAGCCTTCTTGCCGGAAAGATCGGAGATTTACTCGGGACAGACTGGGCTCTTTTTATTTGCGGGCTTTGCTGCACGGCAATAGCATATTACTACATGAGGAAGCTGCGCAAACTCAATTACAGGATAATTCACGCTCTTAAAAAGCAGGGCGCGGCTTAGTATGCTGCCCTCCGAAAACCGCCATACGGCGAAAGAGATATTTATAGCGGACATGACCCTTATCCTCGTCTCGTTTATATGGGGCGCGGGTATTCCTATGAGTGCGGTTTTGGCGCGCGGCATCACTCCCCTTTGGGCGATTGCCCTGCGCATGGTCTTTGCCGCTCTGTTTCTCTTTATACTTTTTCCCAAGCGTATATTAAGGGCAAAAGCATCCGACTGGGCTATATCTTCGGTTCAGACTGCGATACTTACCTCTGTCTTTGTGTTTATGACGTTCGGCCTTATCTACAGCACTGCGAGTAAGCAGGCCTTTATAGGCGGACTGAATGTCATCATGGTTCCCTTTTTTGTCTGGCTGCTTTATAAGAAACGGCCGCGCCCGTGGATTTTTCTGGGTGCGCTGATTACTACGCTCGGACTTCTCACAATGGGTTTCACGCCAGGTATGGAGTTTAACTTCGGAGACCTTCTGTCGTTTTTCATGGCTGTGGCGTATGGGCTGCAAATAATGGGAGCGGGCTTCTGCTCACGCCGTGTGGAGCCGGTGACGCTTGTGGCTTTGCACATTATAATGTTGGCCGTTGTACTCTCCGTCATTGCGGCGATATTTGAGCCGTTCCCCGATATGCTCGCCTTTTCTCCCAAGATATGGGCTACCCTTCTGTGCGTCTCTCTGTTGAATACGATTCTATGTTTTATCCTGCAGTTCAAGGCTCAGAAGATTACGCCCGAAACGCACGCAGCCGTAATTTTTTCCCTGGAAGGCCTTTTCGGATATATTATAGCTGTCGCATCGGGACAGGATCCCTTCCATCTGCAAGGCGCAATCGGCGGATTCATAATTATAATCGGAATGATTGTTACCGAGTCTGAAAGTGTCATAAAGTCCAAAACATCTGAGCTTTTTAAGGGCAATTAGAGATAACCTATTTAATTATAGGTATTTATACCACCGGATATCTGCACAAATCATGTAATTCTTGACATAATTATTCAAGTACGCCTTATCACCTAAGACACAAGAACCCCTCTCAGATAGAATCACATCAATAATTAAAATTCTTTCTAAGAGGTGTTCTTACATGAAAAGATTTACAATTTCACTCTCAGTTATTATCGCGCTCTTTTTCTTTGTAGCGTCGGCCTATGCTCTTGATAACGGTGCGAAGGCACAGAATTTTAAGCTCACCGACCTTCAGGGCAAGACTGTTTCGCTTTCCGATTATAAGGGTAAGATCGTAGTCTTAAACTTTTGGGCTTCGTGGTGCCCCCCCTGCAAGGCTGAGATGCCTGAATTTGACGAGATGGACAAGGAGTTTAAGAAGTCCGGAGAAGCAGTTCTTCTCGCTGTGAACATGACAGACGGAAGACGCGAAACGAAGAAAAAAGTGGAAAAGTTTATTGCAGAACAGAAGTACGGTATGAGGGTGCTTCTCGATGAGGGCGGCAAGGCTGCTGACATATTCTCTATCCGTTATCTGCCCACAACGTATGTGATAGACGCAGACGGAGTGGTTGCCGGTCAGTTGGTAGGCGGGACAACAAAAGCCGCTGTCATGAAGCTCGTAAGGGAAGCGAAGTAACACATGGGCGCCGACCTTCCCCTTCTTTTTCTTGAGGGGATACTCGCCTTTATTTCTCCCTGTATGCTTCCGATGCTCCCTGTGTACTTGATGTACCTGGCGGCGGAAACGGAGAACGGACGCAAGGCGAGCGTAATAAATACAATAGGCTTTGTGTGCGGCTTCACTCTTGTTTTTATGGCGCTCGGAGCATCGGCAACAGCTCTCGGTTCCATGCTGAACGAGCATAGGATGTTCCTGCAAAGGGCAAGCGGCGTTGTGATAATGCTCTTTGGGCTGCACTTCCTCGGAGTCTTTAAAATAGGTTTTCTGGACATTGAGAAGAAGTTTGAGCTGAAATCCAAGAAAGGCGGTTTTCCCGGAGCAATTTTATTCGGAGCCGCGTTCTCTCTGGGTTGGACTCCGTGCCTCGGCCCGTTTCTCGGATCGGCTCTTGTGCTGGCAGGCAACGGCAAAACAGTCATGCAGGGTATTTTCTACCTCTTTGTATTCTCCATGGGGCTCGGAATACCATACATTTTGGCAGCTCTCTTCTTCACAAATATAAAGGGCGTTTTCCAGTGGCTGAAGAAACATGGACAGAGGATAAAAATGATATCGGGCGCGATTCTTGTTTTGGCAGGGTTGATGCTTGCTTTTGACGCCTTCGGTTATTGGGCGGGGCTTTTCTGGTAAGAGATTTTGGTCTGCAAAAAGTATATATAAAAGAGGGACGCCTTGCAGGGCGTCCCTCTTTTTCTGAGCTCTCGCAGGATCTAATTGAAGCTGTGTATATTTAAAAATTCTTTTTGGATGCTTCAGAACAGCCTCTTCCGAGAAGAATGAAGCTCATGCCGCTGAAAATAAGGTTAACTCCCAGTAATATTCCTATCATCGAAGCTCCCGTGAATACATTTTTCCACATCATTACGGCAAGAATAACTCCGAGCGCGCCTGAAAGGAGTATCCAGAGAGAGCCGCCTATCGAGCGAAGTCTGAAGTATTCCATTATCTTCATGACACCGTCAAACATGAAGTAGAAAGAGAGCAGCATAGAGAGTGTAGCAACTCCGGCCATAGGGTGCGCGAAAAAGACAAAACCCGCCGCAAGAGATATTACTGCCATGAATATTTGCTGCCATGGTTTGTCGCCGTCAGAAAAACCGCGGAAAGCTCCGACTCCCTGCGCCAGACCTACGGCAAGAAGCAGTCCCCCAACGAGCGTCTCTATGGCAAAAGATGCCAAGAGCGGCATCGAGAGAGAGACAAAACCCATAAATAGCATCAGCCCGCCTATAATATAAAATCTTCTCTTGCTTTTCAGAAAATCCTCTTTTGTAAAATCAAATTTGTTCATAAAAAGCATATTAACATCTCCTCACATTATGTTTCCTACAATCTGTCTGCACAGTTAGCGGCAGAATACATATAATATATTTCACTGCTGTCCAAGATAGCTCAAATCTCAAAATGCCCTCCTGTAATAGCAAG
>CAZBYL010000055.1:0-13883 GCA_964496275.1 uncultured Synergistaceae bacterium
GAACAGTGAAAATCTGTTATTTTATATGTCCACTTTTAAGGGTGCAGATCAAACCATTGCGGGCAGACGGGAAGGGGCAAAGTCAGATGATAAATCCCTGTTTAGCGTCTTTCTCTCTACCTTGAAAAATTTTTTACGAGAATAAAATGAAACCACTTGCATTATTTATGAAATGGCGATATCTTCTCTATGTAATTTAAATTTCAAATAATGAGGTGTTTTTTGTGACAGCCGCTAGAAATTTAAGATTCTTATTAAAAAAGGCTCAAATCGTTATGCGTAACGAGCTTCCTACCTTTATTATGTCAACTTTGGGTGTCGCCATATTTTCTGTAGGTGTTGTGTGTTTCACCCTGCCGTACCAGTTTCCCGATATAGGCGTCATAGGTATTGCTGTAATACTTAAATACTCTATGGGCTTTTCTCCGGCCGCTACAAACCTTATCATCAACGCGGCTCTTTTGCTCTGGGGAGGACGCCAGCTTTCTAAGAGGTTTATTGCTTGGACGATATACAACACTCTGCTTATGTCCTTTATGCTCGGGGTGCTGAGCGATATAGATGTTCCCTATATTACGGACACTTTTCTTGTCGCGGTTGCAGGCGGTCTTATTAAAGGGGTCGGGCTTGGGATGGTATTCCGTACCGGCGGTTCTTCCGGCGGGACGGATATTATCGTGGCGGTGCTGCGCAAGCGTTTCGGTGTTGAAGTCGGGAAATACACTTTCTATATGAATATGCTTATACTGTCCGCTTCTGTAGGCATCGTGGGGCTTGAAAAGGTTCTGTACGGTTTTGTTGCGTGTTACATAATGGGGCAGGCCATGGACAATGTTATCTCTTCGTTTGACAAGAGAAGGCTTGTTTTTATAGTGGCGAACGGAACTCGTGTAATAGTTGATTATATATCCAAAGAGTTGGTTCGCGGCTCGACAGTGCTTTACGGCGAGGGCGGGTTCACTCATGAGAAGCGCGATACAGTGATGTGCCTTCTCACGGCGCGTCAGGCAATGGAGCTGAAACGGCATCTTGCGGCGAACTACCCTTCCGCCTTTATGGTTGTGACGGATGCGTCGGAAGTTCTGGGCAACGGCTTTAAGAGGTGGAAGAGCGTTTAACCTTGCAGCTCATTTTCCTCTGAAAACGAGAGCTCCGTTTTTGGGCAGGTGTTTCATCGGATCCAGAGGCAGACCTCGGGAATTTCGGACTTCAAAGTGCAGATGGTTTGCTGAGGCGCGGCCGGTTCTTCCGACAGCTGCAATGACCTGATCCCGTTTGACTTTCTGCCCGACATGCACGTTCATGGAAGAGCAGTGCGAATAGAGCGTCCAGAGCTTGTTTCCGTGGTTGATGATAATTACCATTCCATAGCCTCGGAATCCCTTTCCGCCGTTGGAGCGCACTTCCACCGTGCCGTCCAGCACTGCGTGTATCGGAGTGCCTTTGGGGGCAAGCAAGTCTACTCCGTGGTGTTTCCTGCGTCCCTTTGACCTTGTTCTGTTGAAATATCCTCCGATGGATCCGGTTTTTATCGGCCATGCCATTTCTTTTATGATATCGGGGACACCGCCCGGGATAACGGCATCGTCGTCCCATTCTATGCTGCCTGATGTTGTGAGTTTTCTGAATGCCGTTTCAAGCGGCTCTTCTTGGAGTTCCTGGTAGTCAAGTGTTTGTGCTGAAGATTTTGTCGGAGAGCATGTAACAAAAATACAGACCAAAATAAATAAAATGGCCGCAGTCATCATATTTGCACAAATTTTTATGTTATAGAGAATAACTTCTTTCAGCAATTCGGGATTACTGTATATTTGGCTCATTTCAAACCTCCCGGACAGATCGAAGACTGTTTCGGTCATTCTATCACATAAGCCGTGCCAAAATTAACAGTATAAGCCGCCATTTCTTTCATAATTTCAGGGTCGGGGCGGCCGTTTCTGATGCGGAGAGAGTGGTCTGCGCCTTCGATTGAGCGAAAGTCTTTTTTATCTTCGGGAATCTTTACGGAGTTTACAATTGCGCGGCAGCTTTTTTCTGAGAAAATTTCGTCGCAGCTTCCGCGAAAGGAGAGCAAACGGCGAGCCGTGACGCCGCTTATCATATCGGTTTTCAGCGTTGCGCGGAGAGTGGAGAGAATGGGAAGTTTCATCATCTCTTCTTCAACTTTTTTATATGACTCAAGCCCCGTGCCGCTAAGCACAAGCATGTCAAAAATATTTTTCTTGCCGTCCTTGCAGAAAAGATTCTCGGAAGCTGCGGAGAGCGCAATTATGCCTCCGAGTGAGAAGCCCCAAAGCCAGTGCGGGAAATTCTTAGTTTCCTCAAGCACGTGCCTTATTGCTATGAAAGCGTCCTCCTGCTCCTGGGCGAAGGTCTTGCCTTCAAATGCGTCCTTTATCCATGACGAAATATCGTCTGTGTACTCATGCCTGTCGCGAACTTTTCTGCTTGTCTCCACAAGCCACGAGGTGCAGCCGAGTGTGCCGAGTATTTCCGCCAGACGGCGGAATTTGTTGTGCAGAGTGAAGTTTGCGCTGCTGTGGACTCCGTGCAGAAGTATGACCTGTATCCCGTTTGCGATGTTCGGGACACAGCGGCAAAGGCGAACCTCCCTGTCTCCGAAGGTTCCGCCGAGCATTGTATTTTCTATCGAAAGTTCTGTGTCTGCGAAGTATTGCATGACTCAAAAATCCAAAGGCATGGGGCGGACTTTTTGCCCGCCCCGCTCTGTATTTTTATATTATTTCTTCTTGTGAGCCGCAAGAGCTACCGCAGAGGCTATTGAGAGAAGCTTTGCCTCGGCCGAGTCTGCGCGGCTTGTAAGAACGACGGGAGCCGCAGCTCCGAGCACTATGCCCGCTGTCTTGTTCTCTGAGAAGTAGACAATGGCTTTTGCCAGCATGTTGCCGGATTCGATCGTGGGAACATGGAGGATATCCGCATAACCCGCGACGTCCGATTTGATTCCCTTGTGGTGAGCCGATTCGGGGGAGACTGCGTTGTCAAGGGCGAGAGGTCCGTCGATGAGGCAGCCCTTTATCTGACCGCGGCGGTTCATCTGGGTGAGGATTGCCGCGTCAACCGTCGGGGGCATGTCGGGGTTCACAACTTCAACCGCAGCGAGAGCCGCAACCTTCGGGCACTCTACGCCGAAAGCGTGAGCAAGTTCCACGACGTTCTTCACGATGTCAACCTTGACTTTGAGTTCGGGATACATGTTGAATGCGGGGTCTGAGACGAAGAAGATTCTGTCATACCCCTTCACCTGATGAATGTATACGTGGGAGAGAGTTTTCCCCGAGCGAAGTCCCTTTTCCTTGTTGAGAACTCCGCGAAGGAAGTTTGCCGTGGCAACCATACCCTTCATGACTATCTGAGCCTGACCGCTGGAAACAAGTTCCACAGCCTTAAGAGCCGCAGCCGCTTCTCCGCCGCGTTCGTCAACTACGTCAAAGTTTGCGAGGTCTACGCCGAGTTTATCTGCTACTTCTTTGATTTTGTCTGCGTTGCCGACGAGGAATGCATTTGCGATACCGGCCTTATAAGCGTTGTTTACCGCTTCCATAACCTCTGCATCTTCGGCGCATGCGACGCTTATCTTCATGGGGCCTACCTGTTTTGCATAATCAAGAAGCTGGTCTAGTGAGCGAATCTGTTCCATTTCAGAAAAACCTCCCTGAGAATTTTATTATTCGAGTACAAGGACTCGTGTTGTACAGGTTTACAGAAACAATTATATACTATGAACTAAATAATCGTCTCTGTCAATCACACTGAAGCGTACAAATTATGTGCTGCCGCTTAAAAGCTGTGTGCTAATCAACGGGGGCAGCTCATCCGTGCCTGCATAATCCCGCTTTGTCAATCTATGCGGCTATTTCTTCGGTTCCGCGTCGTGGTCGCCGAAGCCAACCTCTTTGAGCCACTCGGTTGGGTAGCCCGCGGCATCGGCGTGTCCCTTTTCGTCAATGACGTAGCCGTCCGCATACTTGCCTACTAGGTCCCATGCCAGGTTCCACCACTCTGTGTGTACCTTATTGACAGATTCGTTCACATACGCGGTCAGGGCTTTTACGGCTTTTTCCTTCCCGCCTCCGTTATATTCGCGCATGAAGTCTTTTTCGGCTTGCGGCGCGCTCTTGAAGAATCCGTTTTCAAGCTCCGACTGCTTTGCTCTTATATCTTTTATCATGTACGAGTATTTTAGATTTGCCCAGTTCGCGACAAAGTTGAACGCCCAGTAGGTGGAGTCTTTATTGAACTTTGCCCTGTCATATACGGCAAGTGATTTGGGAAGGGACTGTGTGCCCGCGTATATCGGCATGTAGACGCAGGTTGAGGGCTGATCCAGTCCGAACCATGTAAGCGCCGCGATTTCTTCGGGCATGCCGCTTCTTATTTGCGAGACTATGCTGAACGAGCAGTAAAATACGGATATAGATCTGTCCCAGTAGTTGTATTTTCGGTTTTCCGGTTTCTGAGCTCTTGTCACGCTGTTGCGCATGGGAGTGCCGTATGGGCCCGCCGCTTTGCCCTTTGTCATGTCAAAACGGGTTCCCTCCAAGTAGTCGCGGTTTACCTTCATAAGGTCGTGAACAGTTATCGGTTTATCCGGTTTCATAAAGAGAGGATAATATGCCTTTGAATTTTCCGCCAATTTCACGCCGGGAGTGAGCATGGAGTAAGCGCGCCACTCTCTGCGCTGCGAGAGGTACGGAGAGCGTCCCTTGGCTTCGGGGCCGTATATTTCGCGGAATATAAATTTCTCCCCTTCTTTCCAGCGCCCAAGCTCTTTCGCTGCGCTTTTAATGTTTGAAGAGTATGCAAAATTCTTTTTGTCGTTAAAGTCAATTTCACCTATGCGGGAACGGTTTGCACCTACGGAATATGAGTCGTCGGGGACTCGCACGGCAGCCCAAACCGCACCGGGTTTGCCGCTTTCCGCTTTCCATGAAGAGCCGGGCCCTGTTATTTCCAGAAGCCATATTTCGTCTTTATCGGCTATGGCAAGGGCCTCTCCGACGTCGCCGTAGCCGTACTTTTCCGCAAGGCTCGTTATCACAGCAAGAGTTTCGCGCGCCGTGGCTCCGCGCTGAAGTCCCAGAGCCTGAAGCTGCTCTATCATCATCATTCCGTCGGGACATTCGCTTGCGTCAAGACCGCCCCATGTGTGTTCGCCTATTACGACGGATTTCTCGTTCATAAAGGGATATCCTGTGTGGAAATAGGAGTAGGTTTTTTTCGCTTCGGGAATTTCTCCCACTTTGATGACCCTATTGTAGGGTTTTGTTTCGTCCACAAGATTTTTGAATATCGCCTTTTTCGTTCCTTCGGGGTTATCCGTTCCCGGCGCTACTATCAGGCGGTGGTCACACCAAGCGTCACAGGTGTAGGATACAATCACTTCTCCCGCTTCTGTCGCCTTCTTTCCCGCCATTACGACAGTGCAGGCTTCCGCTGCGCAGCCGGCAAACAGAGCGGCAAAAAGAAGCAGTGCGCAAAGCGCCCCCTTAAAACAAAACATTTTTCTCACGTAAAATACGCCTCCGCTGTATGGTGTGAAGATAATTTAACGGGGATAATTATATTGTATCCGGCAAAACGATTTTATCTCATGCGGCGTCAGTTGCGCGGGTATTTCTCTATGTCCTTATTGTCCATAAGCACATAGAACTCTTCTATTTTGTCCAGGAGATAGCGCCGTTTTTCCTTTTCATTAAGCTCCTTCGGTATGTCCTCGGGGTATATCGGATCTCCGAAAACGACTTCGAGCTTGCAGGGCCGCGGAAATTTCATGTGCGGGGAGAGCGCTCTGTATGTTCCGCCCGCCCATGTCGGCACTATGGGGGAGTTCGTTTTGAGCGAGAGTATCGCGACCCCGCCTTCAAGCGGCTGCAAATTGCCGTCCTCCGTCCTGTGACCTTCGGGGCATATAAAGACACTGCTGCCTTCGTCCAAAAATCCCATGACGAGACGCAGAAGGGCCGCCGAGCTGTTTTTGTTTTCGGGCGTAACGGGAACGGCTCCCATGGCTCTCAGATAGACCCCGAATAGAGGAACTTCAAACAACTTTTCCCACGCTACAAATCTGAGGTGGTCGGGACAGAAAGCATAGCCCACAACGGGAGGGTCGAGGTAGCTCGCGTGGTTTGAGGCTATGATAACGGGGCGTCCTTTGGGAATTTTCTCTTTCCCGTATATGGACAGGCGGTGGTACAGTTTGAAATATAGGGCGACTATCATTCGAGTCAGCTGATATACCATGTAATATTCCCCCAAATGTATTAGTATAGAGTAAGCATAGTTCAACTATGGCAATTTTGACAAGCGGCGGGGTGTTTTTTGTGGAAGATAATAAGCAAAATGGTTGTGCGGAGTCGCCGATAGGGCGTACTGCGAAAGATTTTTTTCTCGGCTGCGTGGCTTTGGTGCCGCTTGCGGTGTTTGCCGCGGCTTTTTATTATCTTGTTATATTCTTTGAGTTTTTGGGAGCGATGCTGTTTGGTCTGACAAAATCCGTCTGGACTTCTGCCGCAGTGAGCTTATTCATAGTTCTGATTCTCGTGTACACGGGGCGCAAACTTCGCAGGCGCGAGAAGTGGCTGCTCAACATAGTGGAGCTCGGTATCTCAAAAATTCCCGTTGTCGGCGGCTGGTACTCCACTTTCCGCGATATGGTGCAGACGTTCACAGCAAGCGGCGGCGAGCGCGGATATCTTGGAACGGCTAAGGTTCCATGCGGAGACGGCTACATAATAGGGTTTGTCACAAAAAAAGAGGTTGATTCAAATGGCGCCTCACACGTCACAATCTTTGTCCCCACATCGCCGAACCCCACTACCGGGCTTGTATTTTTCTTTCCCGAAAGCAGTGTCGAGTATCTTGAGATGACGCCGGAACGAGCTTTCAGCAAAATAATATCTCTTGGCATGAAGTAAAAAGCGCTAATGCAGAACATGGTGCTGCGAAGGGGCGGCGTAACGCAAAAATGTTTCAGCTCATTCGCAAATTTCTATTCCTGCCCTTTTCGCCGCGTTTTTCAGATGTTCCATCACCGAATCTTTTGCCGCTGCCGGGTCGCCCGATAGGATTCCCTGCGCAACTTTTCTGTGCTCGGAGAGGACTATTTGGGCTCTTTCCGGCGAGGTCATGGTCTTTATGCGCAGCTCTTTTGCCAGGTCGTGCAGCTTATTTTGCAGAAAGAATAAAAACTGGATGAGCACAGGGTTGTGGCTTGCTTCAGCTATTGCCGTATTGAACTTAAAGTGAGCTGTGTCTCCTATCGTGTTTGACGCAACGGCTTCTTCCATTTCATTCATAGCGCTCTCTATGGCGAGTACGTCGGTATCCGTCTTTCTGACTGCGGCAAGGGATGCGGCTTCGGATTCGAGCAGGGCGCGCATCTCATAAAAATAATTTACTTCCTCCATCGAGACAGTCTCAAATACGTCAGAGAACCTGAATGCCTTGCGGTTGTTCGGATTCTTCACCAAGAGACCTCGACCTTGGCGGGATTCGAGAATGTCGTCGTTTTTTAAGCTCGCGATAGCTTCTCTGAGAATGGTTCTGCTGACACCATACTTATCGGCGAGGGCTGCTTCTGTGGGAAGTCTGTCTCCCTGCTTTAAGTTTCCGGAGTGTATTTCGGCAAGAATCAACTTTGATATCTGTGATGAAAGACGTTCCGGAACAAGCTGCGCCTCAGTCTCTATTCCCGTAAGATGTTCGCCATGGCATCGCGGCATGTCATCCACTCCCCTTTATCATGCTGTTTATAATTTATACTACTCCGCGCCCTGTTCTCCTGCAAGAGTTTTGTAACAAAACATGTAGAAATATTCCAAAATGTATCGTGAGTTGAAATACAAAAATGTGCTTGACAAAAATTTTAAAGTTTGTAGTATTATATTATAAATTTACATAAATTGCGAACTTTCACAGCGGCGTATTTTGCCGTGCTGTCTTTGAATATTTGGGAAGAGGTGTCTGTCTTGCGAATGAAGGAAGCTCTTATGATGCAGGGAGCAAAGACAATAATGGACTCCTGCGTATCGCTCAAGTCAGGGGAAAGTGTCCTTATCGTTACAGATATGGTGCAGGAGGGTATTGCCAAGGTTCTTGCCGCCGCAGCCGTGGAGCGCGGTGCGGAAGTTGTGGTGAGCGTAATGAAGCCTCGCGCAAAGGCGGGCGAAGAACCCCCTAAGCTTATTGCTGAGTCAATGAAGCATGCGGACGTGGTGCTCATTCCCGTCAGCTATTCCGTGACTCACACATACGCCGTCAAGGAGGCCGCACAGAGCGGAGCAAGGATACTCGTTCTGACGGATTTCACGGAAGAGATGCTTATAAAGGGCGGTATCGAAGCGGATTTCAAAGCTGCAAAGCCGGTTTGCAAGGCCGTTGCTGATGCTTTTGCAAAAGGCAGCAAGGTTCACCTCACTACGCCGGGCGGAACGGATTTATGGATTGACATTACGGGGCGGCGCGGCAACGCTCTTTACTGTGTAGTTGAACCGGGTGAATTTTCCACTATCCCTACGGTTGAGGCGAATTCGTCCCCGATAGAGGGTTCGGCGCAAGGCAGAATCGTTGCGGACGCAAGTATCCCGTATCTTGGAATAGGAGTTCTCACAGAGCCGGTTACTGCGGAAGTCGAGAACGGATTTATTACAAGCATCAAGGGCGGCAGACAGGCTGAAATTCTCAGAAAAGACTTGGAAAGCCACAACGACCGCAACTGTTTTAACATAGCTGAGCTTGGGCTTGGGCTCAATCCGAAATGCAGACTATGCGGAATAATGCTCGAGGACGAGGGTGTTATAGGCACTGCGCACATAGGCATAGGCACAAGCATAACTCTGGGCGGAACTGTCAAAGCCCCGACACACTACGACCTTTTGATGTGGAATCCGCGCATCGAAGTGGACGGTAAAGTTATCTTCGAAGGCAATAAAGTTCTTATTTAAGGAAATATATTTTCGGCGCACGTTTCGGTCTGTTGCCGAAAGTATGTTACATAGAGAAGAGTGCTCTTCAAATACTCAAATAACAAAATGGAGGTAGAGAATATGAAGAAATTTGCTGTCGCATTATCCGCTGTTTTATTTCTTATTTGTCTTGCTTCGTCAAGCTTTGCCGCAGCCCAGTTCCACATAGGTCTGGCTACGGGAACCGTCTCACAGGAAGAGGACACATACCGCGGAGCCGAGTTTATGGTAAAGAAATACGGCGACGTTAAGAACGGCGGAATGATTAAGCACGTCACGATGCCGGACAACTTCATGCAGGAGATGGAAACGACTATCTCTCAGATAGCCGGACTTGCCGATGACCCCAAGATGAAGGTCATCGTAGTCGTCCCCGGAATCCCCGGCACAACGGAAGCCTTCAGAAGAGTGAAGGAAAAGAGAAAAGATATTATCTGCCTTGACGGCTCACCTCAGGAAGATCCGAACGTAATTTCCGCCGTCGCCGACTACAGCGTTGCCTCCGACAAAATCACAAGAGGATACCTCAATATAGTTGCGGCAAAGAAACTCGGCGCAAAGACATTTGTACTTATCTCCTTCCCGCGCCACATGAGCTATGAGCTCCAGGCCCGCAGACGCGCAATATTTGAAGAAGCATGCAAAGACCTCGGACTCAAATACGCATTTGAAACAGCTCCGGACCCTGTAAGCGACGTAGGCGTTGCTGGTGCGCAGCAGTTCATACTTGAAAAGGTTCCCGCGTGGGTACAGAAGTACGGCAAAGACACGGCCTTCTTCTGCACAAACGACGCTCAGACAGAACCCCTCCTCAAGCAGGTCGCCAAGTATGGCGCAATATTCATCGAGCAGGACCTTCCTTCGCCCCTTATGGGATATCCCGGAGCTTTCGGAATAGACCTCAAGAAGGAAGCCGGAGACTGGCCTGCGATGATGAAAAAGGTTGAAAAAGCAGTCATAGCGGCAGGCGGCAAGGGAAGAATGGGAGCCTGCTCATACTCACAGCCTTGGACGAGCGTCTGCGCTCTTGTGGAATACGGCAAACGCATCGTTGAGAAACAGGCGAAGCTCGGAAACAGCAAAGACCTGCTCAAATGCTTCAACGCATACACACCCGGAGCGGAATGGTTTATCCGCCCATACATCGAACTCGCAACGGGAGTCAAAAACAAAAAGTACATGCTTATCTTCCAGGATACCTACATTTTCGGACGCGGCTATCTGAAAATGACAGAAGTCAAAGTTCCCGCGAAGTACGAGAACCTGAAGAACAGATAAATAAAAAAGAACCGAACGGCATACCGATTCTCATTACAGAGAGTCGGTATGCTCTCTTTTAGGGGGTAATAAATTTGCTGCCATATTCATGTGAAAAATTGGATGCAGTCAGAAAGAGAATGGAAGAGCAAAACATCGATGCAGTTATCATCGGAACAAACGACCCTCACATGAGCCCCTCTGTCGCCTCTCACTGGAGGGCGGTGCAGTGGCTGACCGGCTTCAGCGGCAGTCTTGCCTCCTGTGCCGTTACAAAAAATGCGTCGGCTTTCTGGACAGACGGACGCTACACTCTTCAGGCAAAACGGGAGCTTGAAAGTTCTCAAACGGAAATATACACGCTCTCGGACCGCAGTGCGCCCGACACCGTGGAATGGATAGAGAATAATATTCAGCACGGAGGGTGCGTTGCTCTCGACATGTCTCTTGTCTCCCTGTCTGAGGGAAGAGCCCTGTGCGGCAGACTTGCGTCACTTGGAATATCTGTTCGCGGACTTGATCTGATAAGCGAAGTGTGGCGCGGCAGACCGGAAATTCCGAATAAAAAACTCTTTGAACTCTCTGCCGCATACGCGGGACTGCCGAGGGCGGAGAAAATAAACTCTGTTCGGGAAAAAATGGCGGAGGCAAAAACGGACTGTTACCTCTGCTGCCAGCTTGACTCTGTAGCATGGCTCACAAATCTGCGCGGCGGCGATAATAAATTGTACCCCGTCTTTCACTCATATTTACTGTTTACGGAGCATGAGACATACCTCTTCCTCGACACATCGAAACTCTCGGAAGAGCTGCGCTCAAAATTGTGCTCTGAAAGTTTCACGATAAAGCCGTCGGAAGCCTTGCCTGAGATAATAAAGAGGGAATCCGAGAATAAAACAGTATATATTGATGCCTTCAAGACCTCGTACAAATTGTATTCATACCTATCAAAAACATCGAGAATCATTGAGGGAATGGATTTTATAACGCAAATCAAGGCGCGGAAAAACCCTGCGGAACAGGAGAACATCCGTAAGTCAAACGTCAAGGAATGTCTTGCTGTATGCAGGCTGATAAAGTATATAAAAGAAAACGCAGGGAATATACCCATGAATGAATTCTCAGTGGGCGAAAAGATGGCGGAGTTCAGAAAGCTCGACTCGGAATTCCTGCAGGCCGCCAATGTCCCCATAGTCGCAGTCGGCGAAAATGCGGCTCTGCCCCACTATAAACCTACAAAGGAATCGGCTATGCCCGTAGAAAAGTCCGGTTTTTTGCTGTTTGACCTCTGCGCTCACTACCTCACGGGAAGCACGGACATAACGCGCACCATTCAGTTGGGCGAACTAACCGAGGAAATGCGCCGAGATTACACCTTTGTCTTGAAATCGCACATTGCGCTTGCCGCTCTGACATTTCCCTTCGGAGTGACGGGAGCGGTGCTGGACGGCATCGTCAAGTCATATCACTGGCGAAACCACATGAACTACGACACAGGAACGGGGCACGGAATAGGCTTCTGCATGGATATTCACGAAGGGCCGTGCAAAATTGTAATGGATTACACACCCTTCTTCCCATACGCGGCCATCACGCCTCTTGATACGGGAATGCTTTTCTCAAACGAACCCGGTGTCTACAAAAAAGGGCGCCACGGCATACGTTTGGAAAACGATGTGCTTGTGCAGGAGGATGTTACAAACGAGTTCGGACGTTTCCTGAAATTTGAAACAGTCACATTTTGCCCTTTCGAACAAGGCGCAATAATAGCGGAACTGCTGACACCGCAGGAGCGCGAATGGCTCAACTCATACCACAAAACGACCTACGAAAAAATATCCCCGCACATGACCGAAGAAGAAAAAAAGTGGCTGATGCACGAAACCTTACCGATATAGCCGCCACTCTGCGGCGTTGTTCAAGTCTGTTATTTTCGGTTGATAAGGCATAAAAACGGCGGGGAGGATTTACCTCTCCGCCGTGCTTTGCTATACGGGATATGCTTCGTCCGCTGCTTGCTCTTGAACTCCTACGTCTACAAGGTTTTCTCTCATGTACTTGCTTGGGATGAAATCCTTTGCAACCTGCGGGAAGAGTACGTAGCTCAATATGTCTTCCGGCTGTGTTGCAAGAGCGCCGATTTCCTTGCGCGCCTGCTCAAGCTCGGGGGCTATTTTTTCTCCCGGACGGCAAGTGATGGGCTGTTCGTCTCCGAGCACGAGTTTCTGTATCTCGGGGTCCACAGGAGCGGGAGTTTTGCCGTAGTAGCCGCGGAAGTACTGTTTTACTTCGTTGGATACCATCTTCCACCTTTTGCCTGCGATGATGTTCATTGCCGCCTGTGTTCCCACTATCTGGCTTGTCGGAGTGACGAGAGGGGGATATCCCATCTCTTTGCGGACTCTCGGAACTTCTTCCATAACGTCCTTGAATTTATCAAGGCAGCCGCCCTCTTTGAGCTGGCTCTGGAGGTTTGAGTACATTCCGCCGGGAATCTGGTAGAGCAGTATGTTGATGTTTACTCCGCTGACTCCCATTATTATGTCGCTGTATTTCTTTTTCAGGTCCTCGTAGTAGTTGGCCACGGGAAGGAGTTTTTCAAGCGACAATTTCGTGTCGTACTCTCCGCCCGCAAGAGCAGCCACTATAGCTTCCGTGGCAGGCTGGCTTGTGCCCATGGCAAACGGCGAGATGGCGCAGTCCACAACGTCCGCCCCCGCCTCTATCGCGGCAAGGTAGCTCATAGCAGCCATACCGCTTGTGTAGTGGCTGTGTATCTGAACGGGAAGGTTGACCTTCTCTTTTATTGCCCTTACGAGCGAGGAGGCCGCTACAGGCGAGAGCAGTCCCGCCATGTCCTTAATGCAGATTGAGTCCGCTCCCATTTCGGCCATGTCATGAGCCTGCTTTGCAAACAGGTCGAGAGTGTGTACCGGCGATATCGTGTAGGATATCGTCATCTGCAGCTCTCCGCCCTCTTTTTTGACAGCGTCCGCTGCGATGGACATGTTGCGGAGGTCGTTTAGCGCATCGAACACTCTTATTATGTCGATACCGTTTCCTATCGCACGCTTCACAAACTCACGGACAACTTCGTCCGAGTAGTGTCTGTAGCCGACGACGTTCTGACCGCGCATGAGCATTTGTGTCTTGGTTTTCTTGAGGCGCTTTCTGATCTGGCGAAGTCTGTCCCACGGGTCTTCTCCGAGGAATCTCATAGCCGAGTCAAAGGTGGCGCCGCCCCACATTTCAATTGCGTGGTATCCCACTTCGTCCATAGCTTCGCATATCGGAAGCATGTCGTCTGTACGAAGGCGAGTCGCCATTATGGACTGGTGCGCGTCGCGGAAGGCTGTTTCCATAATTCCGACTCTGGCTTTCGGCCACGGATTTACGTCCACATGTCTCTGTACTTCCTCGACTTCAACTTTAACCTTGACTTCAGGCTTTATTTCCTGTTTCGTTTCTTCAGCCTTTTTGGATTCTTGTTTATCGGATACAGCGCAGGAGCAGTTCGTGACTTTTGTTGCTATCACGCGCCCCATGCTGTCTTTTATTTCCTGTCTGACTTCGCCCGTTTCCATTTTTCGAGTTAATCCTCCAATGTCATCTTTGCCATGTGGTTGTAGAAGCGCCACT
>CAZBYL010000056.1:0-13665 GCA_964496275.1 uncultured Synergistaceae bacterium
AAACCTACTTTGTTATTTTTAAAATGCAGAATTCTCCGTTATCCATAACATTTTCAGTGCAAAAGCTTTGGCACCCCGGAATATAAGTCTGATACTTTGTCCTGTCTATGGAGCAATATATCTTTGCCCATTTTTCAAACCCTTCGTTAGGATAATTTCTTTTCCATGCATCCGCGAAAGGGCAGAAGGTCGTTTTCTTGATAAAGCTCTCCTCTGTAGACTCCAGAACTTCACTTTTCCAGCCTACAGTCGGAAGGTCGCGGCTCTTCTTGTAGTTGCTCATGGACGGGATCAGACCTTGAGCTTCAACCGTTTTTCTGGCAAGCTCTCCTGTTTCCTCGCCGTAATCCGCAATTATTTTTTTGATAAGTTTTTCCGCCTTCTCCTCTCCAACCTCATCAATGAGGTCTTTCACCATCCAGTAATAGAGCCTTGCAATTCTGTCTGCCATGATAAGAACGTTGTTCAGATTCTCATTGTTTTCCACAGTGCATCACTCCAAACTTGAAGTATGGGACAGATCCTAATAGGTGTGGGGCAGACCTTTTTTTGCCGCGCTTTCAATCCACCTCGGAACAGGCGGTACTACTGAGCTTTCGTCGGGGACTTTTACCTGTATCAGAACAGGGCCTCTGTATGCAAAGGCTTCTTTCAGAGTCTCCGTAATTTTTTCGGGGTCTTCTATTGTGAAAGCTTTTATCCCGAATCCACGTGCGACTGCCGCGTAATCTACGGAACCAAAATCCGTTGCGAAGAAATCCGCGTGGTACACATGAGCCGTTTCGCCTTTTATCCAGCCGAAAACATCGTTGTTGAAAATCACGAGCTTCACGTTGACGCCGAGTCTCGCGTATGTCTCAAGCTCTCCGCAGTTGAAATGGAAGCTCCCGTCTCCTCCCAGTCCGATGACTGTCGCATCAGGGTCTCCTACAGCCGCGGCGGCGCATGCGGGAACAACATAGCCGAGTGCTCCCTGCGAGTAGTTTGAAATGAACATTCTACCCGGTTTTTCCTGAATAATATATGCCGCCGAGAAGATACTGCCGACGCTCGGCTCTGTAGCTATATAGCTTTTTTCGGGAAGGAGCGCCTCAAGCTCTTTCATGAAACGAATCGGGTGTATCGGCCTTTGCTCGGACACTCTCTCGCTTGCTATTGAAGCGTCAAGAGCCTTCATTGCGTCCGAGACTTCCGCGCCGTTCTCCGCCTGCCCTGTGCTGTTCTCCTGAGCGATGCGCCCGAGCATGTATTCGAGCGTTGCTTTGGCATCGCCTATGAGGGGAACTTGTATCGGATAGCTGTTGCCTGTTTCTATCCCGCAGATGTCGAGGTGAATTATCTTGGGCGGATTATTTTTATCCGGAAGCTGCCAGCCGTCCGTACCGGCCGAATCTGTATTTGAGCCTATGAAAAATACAAGGTCGGCATCTTTGAGAAAACGGTTTGCGTAGCTTGTGCCTCCGCGGGCGCCGATAAGGCGGATGGAGAGGGGGTGCGTTTCGGATATTGTTCCCTTGCCCGTCATGGTGCAGCCGACAGGAATGTTAAAGTGCTCCGCAAGCCTGCGAACCGCGTCTCCCGCTCCGGAAACCACAGCGCCCTGCCCGCATACTATGACGGGACGTTTTGCGCCGCTCAAGAGAGCGATGGCTTTTTCTATCTGCTCAAAGTCAGCGACGGGGCGTGTTGACGGCCACGCACTTCCTCTCGGATCGGCGTACAGTTCAGACATCGGAATATCTATTTCTTCCTTGTGTACGTCCATGGGAATGCGCACATGCACGGCGCCGGGGCGTCCTGAAAGTGCGACTCTGAACGCTCTGCGAATTATAAACGGCAGGTCACACGCTCTTGTGACAAGCATGCTTTCCTTTGTGATGGCGCTGTATAATTTGTTCTGGTCAAAACCCGACAGCATGTTTCTTTTGTCGTTGTTGTATGGAACATCGGACGTAAAGCAAATCGTGGGGACAGAGCCGCTGTATGATTCCAGCACTCCGGGCGCGGGGTGCGCTCCTCCGGGACTCGGAGCCTCGCTTATACCAACCTTGCCAGTGATTTTCGCGTAAGCCTCAGCCATATACGCCGCCGCTCTTTCGTCATGAGTCAGCACATGCTTCACTTCCGGACAGTCTGCCCAATACTTGTACAGGGCAAGAGTAGTCTCTCCCGGAAGTCCGAAAACATGTTCGACGTCATAAAGCTTCAGCATGGTGAGAAAAATCTGCGAGCCATTCATCTTCAAGAGCCAAACATCTCCTCCAAAAAATTTTATAAATACCGCACGTCAATGATGAGTAGTTAGAATATAGCTAATATAGGGAGTTCTGTCAACATGTCGGTTTGTATCTTGCACCATGTGACCAGCCGGGCTGCAAAAGAAAATATTCAAAAATGCAAAGTGCTGCCTAAGTCAGGGGCTGTATTTGACGGAATTGCAGGGGGGTAAAACTTATAATAGGTCTCTGTAGTTTGAAGTTAGGGAACGGCTGTTGCTGATTGTAAGTGCCGAGGAAGCTCTGAATAATCAGAGCTTCCTCGTGTTCAGTTATTTTCGTTAAAGAATTTAAGCGCTGTATCTGCGGCGCACATTGCAAGTACCGCCGCTCCGAGGGGGAGAACTTCATCGTTCACTTTGAACTTCGGGTGGTGCTGCGGCATGTTTGTCTCTTTTTCTTCATCTGCCATTCCCAGGAATAGAAGCGCACCGGGGACTATGTCTGTGAAAAGGGAGAAGTCTTCGCCTACCATTACGGGAGGAACCGTGACGTATGATCCCGCCCCCAGAATCTTCAATGCAGCCTCTCTTACTGTCCGCACCGCTTCCGCATCGTTGCGGACGGAGTCGTGCCCTCTGCGGAATGTGAACTCCGCTCCGCACCTTGTGGCCGCTGCTGTGTGTTCCGCCGCCTCTCTCATGCGGGCTTCCAAATATTCCATGGTCTCGCCCTTAAGCGTACGGCACGTGCCTTCCATCACGGCGCTTGACGGAATTACGTTGTATTGAGATCCTGCCTCTATTTTCCCGATGGTAAGTACGGCGGAATCCAGAGCATCAATCTCCCTGCTTATTATCTGCTGCCAAACGGAAGCTACGTTGCAGGCGGATATTACCGGGTCTATCGCCATGTGAGGCTGGGCTCCATGCCCGCCCTTGCCTGTGATTTTGAGCGTAAAGGATGCGACGTTCGAAGTCACGGCTCCTTCCGCGCAGAAAATTTTACCGGCCGGGTATACCCCCCAAGCGTGCACCGCGTATATCATGCCGACCCCGTCAAGCGCTCCCGAATCACGAACGAAGGCCGCGCCCGACCTAAATTCCGCACCGGGAAAAGAGCGTTCCTCCGCCGGCTGAAAGATGAAGCGCACATGGCCTTTTATTTCGCACCGCATGTCATACACTATTTTTGCGACGGCAAGCATCATGGCGGCATGAGCATCATGCCCGCAGGCGTGAGAGACTCCGTCGTTTAACGATTTGTAAGAAACTCCGCTCTCTTCCGTGATTGGCAGAGCGTCTATATCGGCACGAAGCGCCGTTATTCTGCCCGGCGCATCACAGTTGATATCCGCTGTCAGCCCCGTTTTGACGACTCCGAAGCCCCGTTTTATCTCTGTGTATCCGAATTCGCGCAGCTTTGTTTCGATAAAGTCCGTTGTTTTGTATTCTTCGAACGAAAGCTCGGGATTTTTATGTATCTCTTTGCGCCACTGAGCTATTTCCGTTTCGAGCTCTCTTGCTTTCTCCGCTATTTTTAAAAACATACACCCACCCCCGCCTTGAATCTTACTTCTTGGGCAGCGGAGCCAGTTTCATTATTTCAAGGATTGTTTTCGCAAGCAGCCCTTTTGAAAGAGGCTTGTCCACCGCCGTATCCGCAACCGCATTTTCATAGCGTTTGAAATCTTTTTTATATAGTTCTCTCACCCATGAGTTGAATTCGTTTACTGAAACAGGCTCAAGATCCCCTCGTTCGGGGAAGGAGGTTATTCCGAATGCGCGCCTGAAAGCGTCGCGCACTTCAACCCAATGCATGTTGTCCGACACGCCGAATACTGTCTCAGTCACAGGATCCATGTAATTAAACACCATTGCGGCTTCGACTCCCGCCCATGTGGACGTGTAGTCTGGCACATCCTCAAACCTGAAGATGGAGAGCCATGTTTTAGTCTTCCACAATTCCGACTGAATGTCCAGAACACGAAGATCCCTGGGATGTTTCTTTGCCTTCACCGCAAGAGCTGCGGCGGCTCCGGCAGCCTGACCCGTAAGCATGGTAACAGGCTGAAGGCGCGTTGCTCCGCTGACGAGACGTGATACCGAAATATTTTTCTCGGCGGCGATAAGGCCGTTAAGTTTTTCGGGAATAAGGGCTCCGAACGGAATTTGGAACAGCCCTCCTGTGTTCTGCCACATATTCTCCGGAATATCCTTGGCCTCGTTTAAGTCAAGGTCAAGAAAATGGGGGTCGGTGGCTCCATGAATGTCAACCGGATATTCACCAAGTGCTATGACGTCCGTAATACTCTGTGCTGTGCGTCTTAACTTGCTGTCACGGACAACGTCTTTGACACTCATTGTCTTTACTCCCATAATACGTCGGCTCTCCCGCACATAAGGGAAAGGAGGGAAGTGGCGGAGAATCTCGCTGTAGCGTGCGGCCGGTTCCCAATTCTGCCAATCGTTGCCGAAATATGTGCCGAAATCCTGCCTGTTGTCCACAGACCAATCTTCCATACCGAGCTCGTTCTGCATATAGTAGATGAAACAGAGAGTCTTCATCATAGCTTCTCTGTCGCAGGCAAGGCGGTAGCTCTTGTCCTCTATATACTTGGCGGACATGCCTCTGACTCCCTCGGACTTGTCGTAGTAATCATTCGCCCAGTTGACCCCGGTCCTTGTGACATACTGCCACGTTTCCGGGCGTCCTCCGTCAACCGCGTTGACGTTTGAAATGCCTGGCATAGCGCGGTATTCATTATGCACTTCCGTATTAAAAGGATATTTGCCCGGCCAAGTATCTCCGTCGGGGCGTATTATTTCTCTGAATCTGAACAGATAGTTGGAATATCCGGGCGGCGGTGTCTCAACCTTTAATTCGGGAGGCAAACCTTCAGGATACTTTTTGACCACGGCAACGTAGGTTATATCCTGTATGATAGAATTTTTATCCGTTTTCGGTGAAATAGAATTACCGATACGGTAGCGTGCTCCGGTAAGCGGAATAAAATCGCCGCACTCCGTAGCATCTATAAATATTTTGCCCTTAAGCGTAAATTTCTTACCGCCCTGTACAAAGACTGCTTCAGAAACCCTGTTCTTTACAACCTTGGCAGAGAGCGCCCGTGTTTTGAAATAGAACTGAATTCCGCCGACACCTTTTAGCATATCCATAAGTATGGTACGCCCGACCCAAGGCTCAAAGGCGATGGTATCGCTGCCCCAGTAACACACATTTACATTGTGCCCTCTCGCCCCGTAGTACTCGCGGACTTTCGTTATAAATTCAAGATAGATTCCTGTTCTCGTAAAAGTCTTATCATCCATCGTGGAAACCGCAGCTCCGGTCATCTGACCTCCAACCCAGTCAGACTCCTCGACAAGAGCAACAGAAGCTCCCATGCGCGCCGCCTGAATAGCAGCCGCAGTACCTCCCGTACCGGCGCCGACAACTACGACATCATATTCCGCCTGACTTGCCGAAGCCCAAACCTGTGACTCCGAGACGAACAAAAACGCAAAGGACGCTATAGCGATAAAAAAACCGACCAAACTGTGCAAAGTACTGCCCCCATCACTAAACAAAGATTCGTGCATTATATAGCAAAGAGAGCGTTTTGAGTGAAATAGATACTGCAAACATTCTATAGTCGCTACAAAATGACGTACACAGCAACATCTGTAGTAAATTCCCAAATTAACCTCCCATACGCAGTTAATTATTTCGTCAATAAATTGCGAACAAAGTAGCAAAGTATCAAAAAAACAACAAAAAATTGATTGACAATTTATGATTTAAAAAATATACTAGTTGCAAAAGTATGAATTATTTTATAAAATTTACAAAAAATAATTTTAATTATTTCACAATATATTCTCATTTTTCGAAAAATCCATTAGCACAATATTACACGAAAAGAGTGATCGTATTGCGACACTGTTGTGTTTGCTTTGTCTTTTTTGTGATCCTATGTTTTAACGAGAATTCCACAGTTTCTGCCTCCCTTGCGGCAGATCATCTGATCCCTATGTCAGCAGTAAATTTCAACACACCAGCAAAACAAACCACATCAGCTAAGCTTTCACATAAAGAATATTTCTCTGAAATATCATTGCTGGAAAGGCAATGTACCCACAACTATCAAAAGCTTTTAGGATGCCTTGGTAACGAAGAAAAAACTCTGCTCTCTGCAAGTCAATCAAAATGGCATTTTTTTATTGTCTCTTTGCAGGATACCCTAAAACCACAGCTAAATACTTCTGTAAAAGTTTTTTATGGTATCAAAAACAAAGAACGGGTTACTAACATCTATCGAGATGCCATATTAAATTCTTATAAACAGCGAATAAGCGACCTAAGGCGCTGGACTAAGGGTAATTTTGGCAACTTAAAAGTTATTAACCTTGAGGATGCAATGAGAAAGGAAGAACTACAATTCAAAGACAGGGCGGCGCGCAATATTTATTTAATGGAAGAACGCTACCGTCGAGAAGAGTTTGCTTCTCAGAAAGCATGGCATGTTTTTAAGGATGCTCAGATTTCTTTCATTGTGAAAATGACAAATAACAGCAATGAAATAGATACTGAAAATCTTCTTATGTTACAGCGAATAAACAACATTCGAATGTTACAGTCAGAAGGACTAATATTTTTCAAACAAGAAAGAGAAGAATAATAACTAATGTATTTGAAGATGGGAGATGATTGTCAAAAAAAGACATAAACAATAACATAACATGCGTTGTTTTGTTCTGCCCTACTCTAATTTACCCGAATATGCAAAAGGGGGGTTACTACGTGAAAAAGTCAGCAGTTATTTTCTTCTTCATCTGTTCAATAGTACTAAGTGCTACAGTTGCTTTTGCAGGCAATCCACTTGAAGAACTAAAGACACCCGCGGAACTTTCAAACTGGACAAAAACCACTTCGAGCAAAGAGGTAGTCGAATATTTGACGCAAGTTGCAAAAAACAGCGGTGGCAGGATACGTATGGAGTTTATAGCTTGGACGACAAAGAACAATCTTGTTCCACTCCTAGTAATCGGCGCACCAGCACCCAAGTCACCGAAAGAGGTACCAGCAGATAAAGCCGTAGCCTATGTAAACTGTAACATACATTCAGGAGAAATTGAAGGCAAGGAATCAATGCTACTCTTTGCCCGCGAGGTGGCACTGGGAAAACACGACGAGCTCCTCAAGGACATCGTTATCCTGCTAGCACCGAACATGAGTCCAGACGGGAATGATGATCTTGGAACGTGGCGCAGAGGAAGCCAGTTTACACCTGCTGTGGTCGGAACAAGATACAACGGACAGGGCTTCAATATGAACCGTGACATGACAAAACTCGAAGCCTATGAAGCACGTGCCGTGGTTGATGTTATGAATAAGTGGGATCCGGTTATCTTCATTGATGCGCACGCAACGAATGGCTCATATATGCGTCATGCTGTTACGTACAACTGGGGATTACATCCAAACACCGACCCTGACATCCTTGCGTATAACCGCGGAGAGTTCTCGCGCAATGCAATTGGTTCGGAGTCATATCTCTATAAAAAACTGGGGCATACCGCTATCCCCTATGGCAATTTCGGCAAAAATTATAGCGGCAAGGTATCCGAAGGTTGGTGGACATTCGAAGATTACCCAAGATACACGACAAATTATGCGGGGCTCCGTAATCGTCTCGCAATGTTACTGGAGGTATATTCCTACGATGACTACAAGACACGTGTAGACACGCAATATGCTTGTATCTACGGAATTCTCCAGACCGTAGCTAAGGATAAAGATAAGATAAAAACTCTTATCAAGCAAGCTGATGAAAGGGAGATGGCACGAGCTACAACAGGCATCGCAAGTGACGATAAGGTTTGCCTCAATTCAGTTCTAACATCACTCGACGAAATAGATGGAGGTTATGTCAGTGTGGATTCCTATGCGGTTGATGCTGGAGGCAAGGTTACGCCAGCCAGTACAGACTACGATGCTGACGGTTTCAAGACTGCAATTCATTTCAGTGCAGAGGCAACACACCACATCCCTTATTATGGAAAGTTCATTCCGTCTGGCACAGAAAAGATGGGGGCACTGTACATTCTTCGCCCTGGCGCAGACGATGCAGTTCAACTTTTGCTCCGCCATGGGATAACGGTAAACAAGCTCACCAAGGCTGTGGCTGTAACAGATTTTGAATGGTTTAAAATAGACACTCTTGGCACAAAAAAATCTCTTTACGAGGGACATTATATGAACGTCATTTCCGGTGATTGGGTTGCTTCAAGTGATCTGACCATCCCTGTCGGTAGTTTTGTGGTCTCAACTTCGCAAATCCACGGTTCATTAGCTGCATTGCTACTTGAACCTGAAAGCGTTGATGGGTTGGTCTCTTGGAACTATCTGGACAAACTAATCACAACAGAGGGCGCACGATATGATCGTTTCCTGACCATTGATTCTGTCTCCAGCGCAAGAGTGGTCTTCCCCATGTGGAAGTTAGGAGAATTTAATGTCATACCAGCTTCTTCACTGATACCAGTTAATAAGTTAGCCTATGATGAAACACTACCTGATCCAATAGAATCGCTCGAACCGTATACAGGCAATTCTTCCTCAGGCGGTTGTAACGCTGGAGTAACAACAGGAAGCACACTGCTATTAGCACTGTGTGCAGTAGCAGTCGCACTGAGAAGAAAAAACCACAAGTATTATAAATGTCAAGATAAATAGTCAGACAACTCCATTTTGAACTTGGTAAAACCACAAAGAAGTGCGCAAAAAATTAACTGTGCACTTCTTTGTGGTTAAATAAGCAAATTTATAAGAATTAATAAATTTATAATGTTTAATTTTTAAGTATAAAACAATAAAATACCCAAATACTAAAGCAAAACTAAATATTATAATTAAATTTGATATATAAAAAGACATATTGTTCAAGTTTATAATAATTTTTTTGCTAGTAAGGCTAATCTAAATTTTAAAATCAGCAAACACTGGAGATAACATTGAGCTACGATCACATTGACAAAGTAATCGCAACTTTGTCAATGTGATCGCGTCCCAAGCCTAATGTCACAAATTTTTTGTAGGTTTACCATATCAGTGTTACAGAGATAGGCAAAAAAGCAGCAGACCCGACAGCGAACTGTTAAGATTAAAGCGCCAACCATAATCGACAGGGGCTGCGAGTCTGCATGAAGAAATTAACACAGGACATCAGGTTTAGGCAAGCGCTGATTTTGTACGCCGAAAAGCATGGAGTAACCAAGGCGGCTATCCGCTATAAGACTAACAGGCAATATGTTTACCGCTGGAAAAGAAGATACTACGGAACATCGGAATCTCTAAGGGACAGGTCAAGCCGCCCGCATCACCATCCCAATCAACATAGTGAGTCTGAGCTGAAACTGATAAGTGGTATGTTCAAGCGCAATCCTCACTGCGGGCTGGTGGTGCTGTGGGTTAAGCTGCGAGAACGCGGTTACTCGCGAAGCATCACATCTCTTTATCGCATATTAAGAAAAAGAGGTCTGACAAGAGAGAAACCGGCCAAGCCTAAGTATGTACCTAAACCTTATTAAACAATGACGCGCCCCGGAGAGATAGTCCAGATCGACGTCTTAACTGGAAATCTCCTCGGGAAACTTTGAATACTTATTTGACCGTACTGTAACGGAGGTTTGTCAAACCTACAAGCGTCGTTTTGGCTCTTAACTCCGTTGGCTTGACATTTAAAAAATAGTGGTCTAAAATGTCACCCATTATTTTTGAAGATATCTGAGTTGGAAGGAGGCACCGGAACATGGCACATAAGACAGCAATGCACAACAGTGGCATAGTTATGCGGTTCTCCTTTATCGGCGCGGGTCCCCTTCACGGGATCTGCGCTCGGTACGTGTGATTCGGAGTTATCCGCCGATATCTGTATCGTTTGCGTATTTGCCGCTGAAGCAGGGACCCGCGTGGGGGACCTGCTTTTTTATTGCTTTTAATTTTGCCGTTCATACGGCGTACAAGAGAACTTAGGAAGGATTTGATTAAGATGGAGAGATATTATCAGCCGGAAATTGAATGTGCGTCCAGGGAAGAGATTACGAAACTGCAAAGCGAGGGGCTCGTTAAGACGGTGAAGCGCGCTTATGAAAATTCGCCGTATTATAGGAGGCTTATGGACGAAAAGGGACTTACTCCGTCCGATATAAAGTCTGTAGAGGATCTGCATAAGCTGCCTTTCATTCAGAAGGACGATCTGCGCAAGGCATATCCGTACGGGCTTCTGTCCGCTCCGCTTTCGGAGTGTGTGCGTATGCACTCAACGAGCGGCACGACAGGCAAGCGTGTTATGGCGTTCTATACGCAGCACGACATGGGGATATGGGAGGATTGCTGCGCACGCGCAATAACTGCGGCGGGCGGTACAAAGGACGATATTATACATGTGTCTTACGGTTACGGACTGTTTACAGGCGGGCTGGGGATTGACGGAGGTTCGCGTAAAGTGGGGGCTTTGACGCTTCCGGTATCGTCGGGAAGCACGGAACGGCAGCTTGATATAATGTGCGACCTCGGCTCTACTATTCTCTGCTGCACACCGTCGTACGCGGCATATATAGCGGAAACCGTAGAGGAAAAGGGCATCAAGAGCGAAATAAAGCTTAGAGCGGGAATATTCGGCGCGGAAGCGTGGACTCAGGAGATGCGTCTTGATATTGAAGAGAAGCTCGGCATTAAGGCATACGACATATACGGGCTGACCGAGATAGCAGGCCCCGGCGTATCGTACGAATGCAGCGCGCAAAACGGTATGCACATAAACGAGGACCATTTCATTGCCGAAATAATAGATCCGAACACGGGAGAGACTTTGCCGGACGGACAGAAGGGCGAGCTTGTTTTTACAAGTATTACAAAAGAGGCGTTCCCGATGATACGCTACCGTACACGAGATATTTGCGTGCTTAACAGAGAAAAGTGCGCGTGCGGAAGAACTCAGGTGCGCATGGCGAAGCCAATGGGGCGCAGCGATGACATGCTTATTATCAAGGGGGTCAACGTGTTCCCGTCACAGATAGAGACTGTGCTTATTAAAAACGGTTATCCCGCAAATTACCAGATTATAGTCACAAGAGTGAATAACAGCGATATACTTGACATCAACGTGGAAATGACGGCGGAGACCTTCTCGGATACAATAGGGGAGATATCTAAGCGCGAGAAATCATTGGTAAGCGACCTCAAGGCAATGCTCGGCATATACGCCAAGGTGCACCTTATGGCGCCCAAGAGCATCGCACGCAGCGAGGGCAAGGCGGTCCGCATTATCGACAAGAGAAATCTGTACTAGTATGCAGGAGGGGGAAACGAGTATGACCGTAAAGCAGATATCTGTGTTCCTTGAGAACAAATCAGGACAGTTGGCTGAATTCACGAAAATCCTCTTTGAGAATAATATCGACATGAGAACTCTGTCCATTGCCGAGACTTCCGAATTCGGAATAGTCCGCGTGATAGTGAATGACCCTGATAAGACTCTCGCCGTGCTCAAAGAGGGCGGTTATGTGTGCGCAATCACGCACGTAATTGGCGTTGTGGTTCCTGACGTGCCGGGCGGTCTGCACAGAGTGCTGGCTCTGCTTCAGGACAACGATATCAATCTGGAGTATACCTATGCTTTCACCTCAAAGAAAAAAGACGGAGCATACACGATATTCCATGTCGGCGAGAAGGACAATGAAAAAGCCGTAAAGGTTCTGACAGAAAACGGCATAGAGATAGTAACGCAGGACGAACTGGACTCTCTGTAGTAAACAGACAGCGCAGTGCCGACGCGCAAACAGTGTTGAAATAAAAAACGCAGCCGTCCGTGCTTTTTCGATACATGGGCGGCTCGTATTTTTTATGCAAGTTTTTTATATTTGTGATATGCTATTACAAGGTGTATCCGCAAGCTCAGATATGCCAAGATACAGGGAGGATGATCGTTGGTGAGTTCCGACATCGCTGGCAGTATTGTCCTGCTCGTCGTTCTTTTGATTCTGTCAATCTATTTCAGCGCGACAGAGACGTCTATTACGGCGGCAGGCAAAGGAAAGTTACTTGCATTATCAGATGAATACCCGCACCGAAAAAAGGGATTTCTGTGGCTTGCCGATAATACGGCAAGGGCCATTAACGTAACACTTATAGGGAATAACCTTGTCAATATCGCAGCAAGCGCAGTGGCGACATCTGTGGCTATAACGCTGTTTGGAAGATTCGGCCCGGTTTTTGCCGTTGCGGTAATGACCGTCCTTATCGTTGTCTTTTGCGAAATTCTTCCGAAGAACTTCGCGATAGCCAAGAAGGAGGGCGTTCTGCTCTTTTGTCTGCCCTTCCTGCGTTTGATCAGCTTCGTGATGACACCCGTCACACTGTTTCTCACCTTCCTTCTGAAGGGACTCGGAAGAATCACAGACACCGACCTCGTCTCCTTCAGCTCACTGATTTCACGTGAAGAGATAGATCATATTGTGGCAGAAGGCAGCGCAGCGGGAGCTCTTGAAGAGGGTGAGCGCAAAATGATACATGGCGTAATCGCCTTTGAGGACACCCGCGTGTCGGAAGTCATGGCTCCGCGCATAGACGTTTATGCCATAGACGATGACGGTACTGCGGACGAAGCTGTAAAAATATTCGTCGAGAGCGGCCATTCGAGAATCCCCGTTTATAAGGATGACCTGGACGACGTGATAGGCATACTCTATGCAAAAGACCTTTTGGCGCCCCTTATTTCCGGCAACAGAGAGGTGTCGATACTCAAGGTGATGAGAAAACCGCTCTTCGTTCCCGAGACAATGAAAACGGACGAAGCCCTTGAAATAATGAAAAAATCCAAAAAACACATAGCGATAGTGGTGGACGAGTACGGCGGAACAGCCGGAGTCATAACGCTTGAGGACCTTATAGAAGAAATCGTCGGGGACATTCAGGACGAGTATGACACAGAGACGCCCGATGTCAGAAAAGAACCCGACGGATCGTACCTTATCCAGGGTCAGATGAACCTTGAAGACCTTTCCGAAGCTCTGAGCTATCCCTTTGAGGAAGCTTTTGAAGAGGTGGACACATTGGCCGGAATGATGCTCGAGCTTTCCGGAAACTTCCCGCGCCAAGGCCAGACTGTAGCCTTCGGTCCTTGGGACATAACCGCACTCGAAGTTCAAAACCACAGAATAATGGAAGCACGGCTCAGGTTCGTTCAGGATAGGTGCGAGGACGGATCTGAAAAGTAAATAAAAAAACCTTACAATCTTCAAATTGCATGGTGAAATTTAATCCAATGTGTGAGATAATACCGCGATATCCAAACGAAACGGCAACCTACAGGTTGAGGCTAAACACAAATAGGAGGTAAACGCGAATGACACGCAAAATGGTAACACTGGACGGCAACGAAGCG
>CAZBYL010000057.1:0-12614 GCA_964496275.1 uncultured Synergistaceae bacterium
ACCCCCCCCTCCGGCACCAAGTTCAAATAATAAGGCAGAAAAAAGTAATATAAAGCAGCCCCGAAAATCTTAGGCACTAACAAGGTTTTCGGGGCTCTTGCTATATAAAATTTTATAAAGTAATATATAATAAATAAAAGCAAATCAGGTCACAAACGTGCCATTTTGAACTGTATGACACCAAAATTTTTAAAATGTGACACGTGGAGGCGAGGGCATGATTACTGATAAGGAGTTAAAAAAAGAGATTGCGGCAACTACACTAGCGGGGAAAAGGAAGGAAATTTCTATCGAAAACGGGTTGGTTCTTGAAGTTATGGAATCGGGAACTACTTTTTGGCGATTCCGTTTTCGTGAGGATGGGTGCAGCAGCAAGAAGTCTCTCGGAGAGTATCCTTTGGTTTCTCTGAAGGATGCGCGCGAGAAGAGGGATGAACTGCGATTGATACGCTTGCGCGGCGAGAGTCTCAGACCACAAAAACGGACAAAAACATTAGAGACAGTTTTTGAGGAATGGATGGAGAATCGTATTGTGCCTGAGTTTACGGATAAGTATATTTATAATACTCGTATTCGCTTAGCTCCGCTTTTAAAGGCGTGCGGCTCGATGCCTATCGATAAGATAACATCTGCCGATATTTTGGATATTATCAGAAGCGTAGAAAAAAAAGGACATTATGACACAGCGCACAGGATACGTCAGATTGCCGGGCAGGTGTTCCGTTACGGTATGGCTACGAGTGAGGTGAGTTATGATCCAACTTATGCTTTGCATGGTGCGCTTCACTCAAAATCAACAAAGCATTATCCCCGTATAACAGATCCTGTAAGGGTCGGTAAGCTGATGAGGGATATCCGCGATAAAGGACAATCGCCTGTAATGAGAGCTTTGCTTACGCTTCACGCCTATACTTTTGTGCGGCCGAAGGAGATTCGTGAGGCCGAATGGGAGGATTTTAGTCTTGAGAATGCAATTTGGCGTATTCCTGCCGAGAAGATGAAGATGCGCAGGTTGCATGTCGTCCCTCTGGCAGCTCAGGCTGTCGATGTTTTGCGTGAGCTTTATAAGCTGACCGGGCACGGCCGTTATTTGTTTCCTGCTTTGACGTCTATGGATGGCAGCCGGCATATTTCGGATAATGCCGAGAATAAGGCTCTTCGGGATAGAGGGTATTTGCGCGAGGAGATGGTCGGGCACGGTTTCAGGGGTATGGCGTCTACGATTTTGCATAATAACGGATTTATTTCTCAGGTGATAGAGATTCAGCTTTCTCATGTCGACAGTAATAGTGTGCGTGAGAGTTATAATGATGCCGATTATATGGAGAAGCGTGTCGCGATGATGCAGTGGTATGCAGATTATTTGGATGGGTTGAGGGATAAGAAGATGTAATGTGTATTTAAGAAGAGGAGGGGCCTTTATCGGGCCCCTCTTACTGTTTTTGCTGATTCTAACCGTCTCATTTGCTCAATTTCCCGCCACTCTCGAACAAGGTGATAGATGTTTAGGATTCCTGTGAGTTTGGAGCAAATTTTTCTTCGCTTGCAGTATAGTACAGATCCCGATTCCTCGAAGTCGTAAGCCTGTTGGCCTTCAAGGTAGTATAGTTCTACAAATTTGCCTTCTTCTGCCCTCAGTTTTTGCAGGCACCCGACAATTCTGTCAATGATAATCTGCAAATTGTTGCTTTCTCTGTCTCCCTCTACATAACGTTCTATTGCCGACACACCGGGCCCGCCTTGTACGGGTTCGCCGTGGTTGGGCGCCAATACTAATGATGTGAGATAGTCGCGGCGCTGGTCGGCGGCGCGGCATATTTCCGGGAAGAGTGCTAATATAGATTCTATAACTTGAAATTCGTCTTTTGTCATCCCACGATATACCCCCTATAACTCGCAGTCCGGAACTCCTCACACTTACGCTTACGCTGTATCATTGTGGTTTTAAATCTCCGAATAAATGCCGTGCGTGATAAAGGCAGATGCCCGCATTTTTTGCACCACGACGCATAAATCTCATACAACCGGCCCCGCTCATATTCCCCGGCCATGATTTCATCTTCGATGAATGATACAACGGGGTTAATATCCCTCTGGAAACCTTCCATAGCCTCCGCCTGATCTCCGGGGACAGAAAATTGCTTTGCCTCCCGCAAAATCTTATATCCCGAATAAACCCAACAGAAAATCCCCGGCAGCTCAGCCTGCAGTTTTTTTGTTAAATCGCGGTCGGCTTTGTATTCCCCCGGTGCCGGCTCATCGACAAAACGCGCGCCAAAATTTATAAAACAGACACGTCGCAAAAACCCCGTAGTGACGTCCCGGCTTTTTATGTAATCGTTGCATGCTGAGATAAACTTAGCGCGCGTCCGAAATTCTTTAAAATCTTTACCTTTGTAGCAGCCGTTCACAGCATCGCCAACGACAAGCTGTTTAAATATTGATTCTGCACCCTTTACATCAGTTTGTGTTTCCGAGCTGATGTTTAGGATTGAGCTATATAGTCTGATCCGCTGAAAAGGCTCAACCAGCCCCGACATCTCCACATTGGAAATGTTTCCCTCTCCGAACGCTGCGGCCAGCACATCAAGGTAAACGCTCTTTCCGTTTGCCCCATCGCCTAACAGGAAAAAACATTTTTGAAGAGAGCAATCGTTATACAGCACATACCCTGCAATCTCCTGTAACAGGTTGATTTTCTGTTCATCGCCCTCGCAAACCTCCTCTACGAATTGTACCCAGCGCGGACACCAAGCCTCAGGCTCATAATCATATGGGACAAACACCGAACACAAATCAGCTTCCCGATGCTCCCGAAACGCACCCGTATCAAGTTCCAATGTGCCATTAGAAAATACAAACACCGGGCGCCTATCCAGCTCCTCCGTAGAGACGCAATGGGCCTTAAGCAGTGCAAAAACACTAGAAACACGACTGCCTGTTTGATAATGTCCCAGTGTATCCGCGATATACTTACGCACTTCGCTGTCTGTACGCCTCCGCCACACACCACCGCTATACTCATAAAACCCCAGCGCATCCCAAAACTTGAGATGCCGTTCGGTAACTTCCGACAATATTAAATCATCAGGAGGGGCACTCATTGCCTGCTTCGTGACCTCGCGCATCCACGCCGCCGGAAACTGCTTCACTTTCTCCAAAAACTCCATCATCTCCGGACGCCCGACAAACCGTCCTGCCTCAAACACAAATTTCTTAAAATCATCCTTATTCTCAATCCGCTCTGCCAGTACCTCAATCCCAGGCCTAGCCCCGGCAATAAGTATATCTAGCTTCCCCCCCGCGCAGTAATAATCCGAAACATCCTTCACGTCTAACTCGCCGCACGTAAACACAATATGACGGCGAAAAAACTCCTGCGCCATACGCACCTGAAATTTATTCCCCGCATTATCCGAATCAAAACAAATAAACGCCTTACCCGCGTGTTTACAGATATCAAGCACCTGCAACAGGGAATCTTTATTAAAAAATCCCGAAATAGGCGAAAGAACCCGAAAGCCCTCCTGGTCGAAACTCATGGCATCAAACGCGCCCTCTGCTATTACCAACGGAGTCTGCCTATCAAGAGTATGCAGGCCCCAGGGAATATTTTCCATCATTCCGTCCAGCTTCGCCTTCTTATATTTGCTCCCGCCTGCCCCCCGCTCACGAGTAATCACATAGGCCACATATCCATTTTTGTAATAAGGGATAGTCAGCCGTGCACCATCGAAGCCCAGACGCATTTTTTTAATATACTCATCAGTCAGCTTCCTACTGCACATATATTCCCAATCCTCCGGCCTAAGTGATTCATGCCAGAGAGCTACAGCATTACACAAATTCTGTGTCTCATCGCGCCAATGGGTGGAGAAACCTCCTCCCAGCTCACGAATAGCCGCTCCTCTATCCCCTCCATGCCGAACAAGCGCGCAAAGATCAATTACATCCCCGCCCACGTTAAGCTTAAAGTCGTACCACCAGTCTTCGTATATTACGAGGCATGTTTTGTTGCCGCCTTTGTCGAGTGAGTAGGTGCGGTCTCCGGGGCTCCGCACGTCCCAGCCCAGTATGTTGCGGGCATAGTCCAGGACATTGTTCTGTGTCTTTATTTCAGAAATATTTGCCAATCAAACTCAACTCCCTCACTCGGAGCCAATGAGCCATTTTTGCCCAGCTTGGACGCTACAAGATTCGCGTCAAACCGAATTAGCTTATGGCTCTGCACAAACCATACTAGGAAAAATCCGCCGGTCTTAACTAAGTTATTTACCTGTGATAACTTCGCTTTCGAGAGCGGCCACGCCTGCGCCTCGCACTCTTTGGTGTCAAATGTCCATACTTTTGAGGGAGAGAATACTTCATAGTCGAATGGCTCTCCCTCGATATAGGTGCCATCGTTTAAGCGTTTCGGGTGATTTTTGTGCCCGTGTATGCCCACAGAGTCAAGGTATTTAAGCACTCTGTCCATTTCACGTTCTAAGTGTGCTCCCTTACGCATGACGCCACTCATGCTCTTTGGCCAACTTGCAAAGTTCCGCCTGAGCGCTTTCGGCAGAGGAATATTCTTTGCTGCTGTATTTTTTTCGATTGCAGAATATTGCATACATGCCGGATTTAACCCGCTGAACATATAATTCATCCAGGCCTAACGAATAAAATGTATAAGGATTGGTCATTATGCCACCTCCTGCTTGGCTATGTTTATGCAATTTGAGGAAATTATTGCCGCCGCTACAGGCGGACATACGCTGTTGCCGCACATTTTGACCTGAGCGCTCTTCGGCAAAAGCTTTCCTTTGTGTTTAATGTCAATTTTGTAATCTTCCGGGAATCCCTGAGCGCGGTAAAGTTCACGTGGCTGTAACATTCTCATGCCGATATCTGTTATAACGTAGTTTTTCCCGTTGATATGAACTGTTGCTGTGGGCATGAGAGCAGATAAACTGCACTCGTTTTTCTCGTTGCCATAATATTTGTCGAGAAAAGCGCAAATCAGCCCTGTTTTACCGCTCCCCTCTGGCATAACAGTCCCCATTGGCTCATCTATCGGAGCGGCTGATGATGTGCCAAATTGCCGCATTAACGTACATGCACAGAGTCCGTATCTATTTGAGCTGTCAATTACCATGAGAGGCTCAGATATAGCCTGTCCACGTACTTCTTTTCCGCTTTGTTCGCCGTGGTACTGAGATAGGAATGCGGAAACCATACTATCTCTACAAATATGGTTACAGCAGCTTGCGTTGATAAGAAAGGGCTGAGGATTCTGTAAAACATATTTAATCACACCTTTGGCTATACGTTTCATCGTATTTTCGGCAAGGGGCTTTTCTCTGCTGAAAATACTTGGGCATGGAATAGTCCAATCGATGCACTCTGCGGCTGTATGATACGGCGTGCCTGTTTCAGGGCCGTGTGTCTTTTCCGGCCAAACTATGGGGTCTCCGTCACAGCGAGCTATGAGAAAAAAACGCTTACGGATGGTTGGCGCTCCATAATCGCAGGCTCTTAATTCTTTATGTTCGACTATGTACCCGAGTTCTCGCAGTGCGTTTAAAAATGTTTCAAACGTTTCGCCCGCCAATGTTTTTATCGGCTGTCCGTTTTCGTCCAAGGGTCCCCATGACCGGAACTCACTCACGTTTTCGATAAAAATTACTTTAGGCCGCACTTCTTTCGCCCATCGAATAACAATCCATGCAAGAGAACGTATCTTTTTGCTTTTCGGAGCGCTTCCTTTTGCACGTGAAAAATGCGTGCAGTCGGGGCTTGCCCATAACATGCCTACAGGGCGGCCTCCGCACACCTCAGCGGGGTCAATATCCCACACGTCAGTTATATAGTGTTTTGTCCTTGGATGATTTGCCGCGTGCATCGCTATTGCCTCGGGGCTATGATTTACGGCTATGTCGGGGCTGAATCCCATTGCCGCCTCAAAACCACATGAAGTACCTCCTCCGCCTGCGAATAGGTCAACGTATATATCCATTGGGCCTATCATTTCAACGCCTCATCTGTCTTGGCTTCGGCCGCTATTAGTTCGCTCATGATATTGTTAAGTTCCTCGGCAAGTCGAGAAGACGCTTGTGTGTTATCTTCGCTCATTTTCCCGCCTCCGCATACCAGCAATTATAGCAATTATGGCAATCCTCCATATCGGGATCGGGACACACTCTCTCCGGAACCATTGCCGTTAAATCAAAATTATTGATACAACAATCCGACAATAAGAAAACTTTAAGATATTTTTGTAGAAGTTTTTTATCGGATTCCGACAAAAGCTCCTTATCCAGTCTTATTGCCGAGAGCATTTTTTCTAGCCGTGTCATTTCTACCCATCCTCCTCACACTGTCTGCACTTCACAGGGCGCCCTTCTATCTTCGCAAGCCCATAATTATATTTCTTGCATATATATCCAACCCCGCCCAATACTAAGTATGGGCAATTTATGGGACACATTACTGTAAGTCCCTCCCCAGGAAGAATCTTGTTACGATTGCGCCGGCTTCTGTTTTTGTGATGCCCTCTGTATTAAATTCCGGCAGAAACCGCTTTACTATTTCGATTTGTTTGTCTGTAGCCCGATATTCGCCCCATTTGTCGGCGCGGGATTTGTCCCACAGGTTTCTCATGTCATCATAGTTAGTGCATAGGCTCCGATAGATATCATCAAGTGCCTTTTGGTAGGGCACTTTTCGCCCCTGCCATAGGACTCGCCCCAATTTATCGGGAGCAGGGAGTCTAAAGCGCGGTTTGCCGAGAATTAGATCCCCGCGCGCGGTGCGGAAGAAGTTTATCCCGTGCAGGTTATATTTCCTGCCTTTGGCCCAGAGGTTGACGATCTGTGCGTTGCGTATCCAGTATTTCGGCGTGTCCATGACGCGCTGTATATCGTCGGGCAGGTCAAAGATGTCTTCGTTTTTCAGCATATCCTGCGGGTCTAGCAGGCTTGCGTCTATGCCGAGCAGAGAGGGCGCTGTACAGAGGTTTATCGCTGAAGCCCCGACGCAGTCAATGAGTGTCAGAGATTCTTTCCCGGGATATAGTCTTGTTCCGCGCCCTACCATTTGTGTGTAGAGAGCGACGTTTTTTGTAGGCCGGGCAATTATCACTGTCTCGATGTTTGGCAGGTCTGTTCCTTCGGTAAATACCATGCAGTTGACGATGCATTTCAATTCCCCGCGTTTGAATCTCTCAAGGGTAAGAGACCTATCTTTACCACCTATAACGACCTCACTGCCGGGGATTTCCCGCGCTATTGCCTCTGCATGTGCCACCGAAACGGCAAAGATAAGGGTCTGCCCTTTAGCGAACCGACGGTACGCGTCGGCAATTGCCTGATTTGCGGAGGCGATGTTTACCGCCGCTTCAAGTTCATCAGCCGAATAATCACCCAGCCGACTGGATACGTCACGCAGGTCGAAACCAATATCGCAGCGCAGGCAGTGTATGTTGCTGAGATAACCATTTTTTATCCCCCATTCAAGGTCACGCTCGAAGATGATGTCTTCAAATATGTCATCAAGGCCTATTCCGTCTCCTCTGTTTGGAGTGGCGGTGAAGCCGAGAGTGAGCCGCGGTTTGAAATGGGCAAGAATTTTGCGGTAGCTCTGCGCTGCGGCGTGGTGAGCCTCATCCACTACTACAATATCAAACATGTCGGGCGGAAATTTTTTGAGGCGGCGAACGATTGAGGGTACAGAGGCGGAGATAATTTCTTCAAAGCAGCTATGGCTATCGCCCTGCTCAATGCCTACAGGTACGTCAAAATATTTCACGGGCTGGCGCACTAGTTCGTCACGGTGCGACAATATGAGCATACGTCCGCGGCGGGGGATGTGTGCAAAGGTGACTGTTTTGCCCATGCCTGTGGCCATTTGTATGAGGTAGGCTCCCCTTTCGGGGAGCGCCTCGATACATTCTTGCTGGTATGGTCTTAATTTCATCATCATCAGAACGGCAGTTTCATGTCTTTGCCCGATTCACTGCCGACTTCATCGCGCATGCTCATAAAATCGGCAGGAGCAGGTGAGGATGCGGACGAGCCGTTTCCATCGGGTTCTGACCACGGCGCAAGTCCTTCCTGTCTCTTGCGCGTAAGGAAGTATGATATTGCGTTTTGTATTTCGCCTTTCTGCTGGTTCATTTCCTGTTTGACGCGGGCGGCGCCGACTTTGCCGCGCCAGTTGAGGATGTTCATGTCTCCGACTTTCAGGTTGAATGATTCCCAGAGTTCGCCAAGTTTCTGGTTGGTCATTTGTTTTTTCTCTGCAAATTTAGGATCATCGGGCTGTGGAAAGACAATATAGAACCACAGTTTTATTTTCTTGCCTGATACGGCGAGTGTGAGTTTAAACATTTCATTGCCGGCTTTGCTTGTAGTTTCCTCTGCTTCTTCAATACGCACTCGGTAATCTCCGGGAGCAATAGGCGTGAAATGTCCGTCGGGGTTGTAGTCTTTTGCGTCGTAGTTCCAATTAGGCATTGTTTGTTTCCTCCTTGTTCTTGTTATTATCCGGAGTAAGTAAGCTCTCCGGTGTACAAAACTGACGTTTGAAAAACCTATCTTTAGCCACAAGCGTAGCCTGTGCCTCAAGACGGATGTATCTGTTGGAATCTTTCGGAGATATAATGAGTTCGCCCACAATATCGCAAAGTCCGCAGATGTTTTCCGCGGTTTTCCCGCTCATCATGGGGCGTGTCTGAGTAAATTTCGTCCCGTCTACGGCGATGACTTCTTTGTATTCCTCCCATGCCGTGAGGATTATGTTTGCAGGTAAAATCCTAAGGCGGCGGCAAGTATCTACAAGCTTAAACTGCACTTGGTTGTAGTGTGCCAGTTCCGGCGCTCCTCCGTTTCTCCCTGTGCGCCCCAAAATTGTGAGCAGTCCGCGCTCAAGCTCAGAGAGAGAGTCGAGACACACGTTGTCATAGGTGCACTTCGTTTCTAATTCTTCGAGGATATCTTTCATGTTTTTCATTTCGGGGTCGAGCCGTACAATGTCGACTCGCTCATTCCCCATGAGCACGTCTGCGCCTCTGTCAACGTCAATAATTAAAGTACGCCCTGGCAATGCCCCCAGTGCCGTAGTTTTTCCCATCCCGGGGGCTCCGTATAACAACACAGTCTGACGCCGAACTTTCAAGTCCTTACCATTCAAAATTTCCATTTAATTCCTCACACTGCCTTTCCTTCTTCACAAACCCCACCAAACACTCAGGGTCATAATCCTGACAAATTGCCTGATACGCGCAAGGCATAATTGAGCAGCAACTCGGATTCCGATAAAAAATCTTTCTCCCCTGTTGAAGCGACCGCCCCAAATAAACCAGCTCCCGCTTAAAATCCTCAATCTCCTCCGAAGCGCGAACCACTGTAAAACAATCCACCTTCTCAGCGTCAAACCACTCACGCTGACGGGTCAGCAAGTCCCGCGCCTGAGCCTCGGCATCCCCTTCCAGCTTTTTCGACGGCAGCAGCTTCGGCTTTGCGCATACCGTATAGACAATCCTATTGACCGGCTCACCTCTCAAAAGCGAAAGAGCCAGAAGATAACAAGAGACTTGGTCATCGAGATACAGCCGTGTGCGATATTTTTCATCGGGCTTTGTGCCGCTGCTTTTATGTTCAATCGGCGTCCCGTCTCCGCAAAGAGCGTCCATTTTCCCCTTCAAATAGATCCCGGGTGCCAGCTTCACGCGAAATTCACGCTCTACGTCACACACATTCCAGTTTTGCCACGGGACAAATCTGTTAAATGCCTCAGCCATAGCAGATGGCAAATCGATAACATCAAAAGACTCGCCGCGAAGCAGTTTTTCAAGATAAGCGTGATAGGAGGTGCCGGTAACAAGAGTTTCGGCAGATTCAACAGGTTTTAGGCATTCCACATATTCAAAGAAATATTTTTTAGGACAGGATTTAAAGCTTCTAATCATTGAGGCGGTAAGTTCAATCATCGCTGCGTTCCCCCTCGTAGTATGTCCCCATGAGTTTCTTCCAATCGACGTTGTCATCAAGCAGGTTGGGGCAGGAATTGTCGGGGTAGAACCACTTGCGGCCAAGACCAAAGAGCATTTGATACCAGTCGTGTATGTCCGGTTCCAGTATTGCTCCCTCAGGCCCTATGCGGCGGAGCTCTCTGTAGATAAGCGCGGTGATTTGGCTCTCATCCATCGAAGCTGTTGTTTTGGCGTAAAACTCGACCATGTAAAAGTATGAGCAGGCGCCGAGCTGGTATAAAATTTCCGCCCACTTTGGCGAGATTTTGCTTGTTTTGGCAAGCTTCATCTGTTTTTTGCTCCCGCCGCTTTTGTGGTTGACGACAAAGAGAATCATGTCCGGGTCAATATGCTTCAGCTCGTCATATTTTTTTATGAGAGCTTGGGCGATGGGTCTGAATTTGCTTGAATAAATTTCATAATCAAATTCTCTGTTTTCTCTGCTCATGATATAATCCCCCTTAGAGTGTCTTGCATTCTTTTTTTATCGTGGGCTCTTCGGTTGCCGCCGAAGAGCTCATCTTATTTGCCAGCCTCGCCAAATCAAGCCCAATCCAAAAAAGCTTACGCGCCATTATTAAATCCGCCTCGCGTCCATCAGCGGCATAAGCATTCAGCGCTACCTGCATACAGTCAGATATCTCGGCAACCTTCAAATTAATAATTACCTTACACATTTTTTACTTCGTCCCTTCTTCGACTCCACATCGCCCAGCTCCACGTCAATATTCGTAAAACTCACCAAATATCCTCCCTTCACACTGCGATACAAAAAATGCGTACAACGAAACCCCGTCACCTCCTTCTCAAATAAAAACTCAAACCCTCCGATAATAACCTTATTCTCAGTAGCCTTGACCTTCTTCTGCTTTTTTCCCATCTCTGCATTTCATCCTTTCGAACGCCCTCATAACCTCCTCACGATCCCACTTAAGCGGAGCGTTCGGCGCCAAAATTTCTCTAAATAGCGGACGCTTATTTACCGGCTCCGGCAAAAAACCTTTCTTGATCCACCCATTCAAAGTCAAAAACGAAAAATCAAACATTGCCTCAAGCTCTTTTTTACCCATCAAGCCCTGTTTAATTAGAGTCCCGCTCGTTTTTTCCACCATAACCACAACCCTTCCGGCCAAGGATAATGTCGATCTGTGACGCGACGCCTACACACAGCGCACACCCTCAAAAAAACGGCACTTAGCATTTCTTCCACAATCAAAACGCCCCATCCTATTTATAGAACGGATAACTTTTGTCCGAGAAGGAACATCTAAGCCATGTGCTAAGCACCAGCGTGAAAAACACTCATAAAAATCATTGCGGGAGCACTGTGCGAGAGGATCTATCACACAGCATTCATTAATAAAACACTCAATCTGACTTATAAAATCATCAGAAAAACAATCCTCATCTCCGCCATCAGCCTCAATCTCCGAAGAGACGCCAATCAGTTTGTAATAGCGGCGCATGATTCTCTTTTTCATTGCAATAGTCATCACATCACGAAACGCTGTTACCCCATCCAATGCGTAGCGTGCTGTTTTGTAATCAAGTTCAATTTCGGGTGTCTGCATTATGGCTTCTTGGAATATGGGGTTTTGGTACATTCCTGTTTTGCGGATAGCCGGCAGTACATCGTGGGTTATCCAGCGTTTGAATTTTTTAGCCTCTTCTTTGCGACTTCTGAGGATTAAGCTATATAAGCCAGGTTCGTTTATGATTGTCATAGACTGCGTTCCACCATGGGTGTAAATATTACTTACATCCTTCTCATCGTCATCTAATCCATCAACTACCATACGTGAATTTGTCAGTTCCAATACATCACATACATCTTTAGCGACCCACCACGGTTCGCCGTCAATGTCCAGTATGCGTATTTCTTTATCCTCATAGTTAAAAATCTTGATGTCGTTTTCCATGTTGCTGTCTCCTTTCTTTTCTCTCTTTGTGCAGGGGGGCTATTCTTCTTTTGTTGAAAGCGACATTAGGAATTCTACGCAGCGGTTGGCTTCGGATTCTGAATCTACGTTGATGTCAAAATTTTTGGTTTCAGCTGAATCAAAAAGGCTATTGCCTGTACTGTAAGCAGTGATCTTATATTCCGGTTTGTTGGGGTTGACTGGGTGGATAAAAATAGGGTGTTGTGTAATCATAATCAGTCTTATTGGACTTTGTTCTGCTACACGATCATTACGCACATCCTCGCGTGTCGCTGTGCCGCACTTTTTGATGGTGGCAAGAAGCAACATGTCTTCCACAAGCGATTCCGGCTTATCGGTTGGGCCAATAAATAAGACCCATCCTGCGCGCGTTTCAATCCTGATAAAATATTCTATTGCGTTGATTAAATTCGCGGACTGGTTCATACTTGCCAAACTTTTCTGCTGTGCCGGCAAGAACATTTTTCGATTTTCTATTGTTGCGCTGGTCACAGAATCATCTCTTACATACACAACAATGGGGTCGTGCCCACAGGGCATGTTTTTCTGTGTATGGTTAAATTTGATATATCTCCCTATGCGTTCAATCATTTTATTTCTCTCCTTTCTTCCACATACGTCACAATGGTAGATTTTTGCTTGGCTCATTTACTCTATCTTCCTTA
>CAZBYL010000058.1:0-12507 GCA_964496275.1 uncultured Synergistaceae bacterium
CAAAAAGGAGAGATTATAAATGGCGGGACATGCACAGATCCTTTATGAAGTTAAGGCCCAGCGGGGAAGTACGTTGAGATGCAAAGGTTGGAGACAGGAAACAATTCTCCGTATGCTCGAGAACAACATGGAAAATGCAGAGCACCCCGAGAAGCTCATCATCTACGGCGGAAACGGAAAGTGCGCACGTAACTGGGAATCCTACCACGCAATCGTCAAGAGCCTCAAAGAGCTCGAGGACGACGAGACACTTGTAGTACAGTCAGGTATGCCTGTTGCAGTATTCAAGACACACAAGCTTGCTCCTGTCGTAGTTATGGCAACAACAAACTTCATGCGTCCCTCATGGGAAACCTACTATGACCTCGAAGCGAAGAACCTCACAATATTTGCACAGTACACAGCCGCTCCTTGGGAATACATCGGAACCCAGGGTGTTATCGAAGGAACATTTGAAACACTAGCGGCGGTCGGTATCAAGCATTATGATGGCAACATGGAAAACCGCATCCTCCTCACAGCAGGTGCAGGCGGAATGGGCGGAAACCAGACATGGGCAATGAAGATGCACGGCGGAGTCGCTATCGTAGTCGATGCCGATATTGAAACACTCAACCGCCGCGTTGAGAAGAACTACCTTGACGAAATAGTCGATGCAGGCAGCATGGAAGCTTCCTTCAAGAAAGCTGTTGAGCTTGCACAGGCTTCAAGAGATGCCAAGTCACCCCACTCATACGGCGTTGTCGGAAACGCAGCAGACTGCTACGAACTGGCAATTGCAATCGGCTTCAGACCCGACGTCGTAACAGAAATGTGCCCCTGCCATGACCCGATCTCCTATATACCCTCAGGATTTGATGCAGTACAGGCAGCAGAACTCCGTTACAGCGATGAGAAGAAATACCTCGAACTCGCCCGTACAACCATGAAGCGTCAGCTCGCAGCCATGCTTAAGTACTATGACATGGGCGTGCCTGTGTTCGAATACGGCACAAGTATTCGTAAGGAATGCCGCGACGCCGGATTCCCCGAAGCAGAGGCAATGAGACTGCCCGCATTCGTAGCAGACTACATCCGTCCGCTCTTCTGCGAAGGTCGCGGACCCTTCCGTTGGACCTGCATCTCAGGCGATCCCGCAGATCTTGACAGAACAGACAAACTCGCAATGGAACTCTTTGCTGACGACCCCGTGGTCGGCCGCTGGATCCCCCTTGCACACAAACATCTCCCCATCGAAGCACTCCCTGCTCGTATCTGCTACATGGGCTTCGGTCAGAGAAAGAAGTTTGCTCTTGCAGTTAACGAGCTTATCAGAAAAGGCGAAATAAAGGGTCCTGTGGCTTTCTCACGCGACAACCTTGACTCAGGTTCAATCGTCAACCCGACATTTGAATCTGAAAGAATGCCGGACGGCGGTGACCTTATCTCCGACTGGCCGATGCTCAACGGACTTCTCAACGCATGCGGCATGTGCGACCTTATCGCAATCCAGGCCAACTACTCAATGGGTGAAGCGGTACACACAGGTGTAACACAGATCGCAGACGGTACGGACGAAGCCAAATTCCGCCTTGAAATCGCAATGACAGTTGACTCAGGAATCGGAGTTATCCGCCACGCACAGGCAGGCTACCAGGCAGCCAAAGACGTTGCAAACGGCGAAGGTCCTCTTACAAAAGAAGGAATCAAAGTTCCCCTCTGGTGGCAGCCCGCTGACAAGGTCACATTCGGACCGAACGGCTGCGGACCCAAGCTCTAAGTTTGAAAACCACAAACCATCAGGTACCGGTGGGTATTTAACTGACATATCCGAAATCGAGGGTGCCGTTTCGACACCCTCGATTTTTATAATATGGGAGGTGATGCAGGTGAAAGAGATTTTTGCAGATATTGTTATAGAGAATGCGGCTCAACTGCTTACGTGTAGTGAGCAAGCCTCTGATTTTGCCGGAATAATTGCCGGCGGCTGTATTGCGGCCGCTGAAGGAAAGATTCTCGCCGTAGGTTCCAAGAGCGAGATTTTGCCATATATTGGGGATGCTACAAAACGCATCGATGCATCCGGCAAGGTAGTGACGCCGGGTTTTGTTGATTGTCATACCCATGTAGTTTTCGGCGGGACGAGAGTCGAAGAGTATTGCGCAAGGCTCGAAACGGATGATCTGGAGGAGCTCAAAAGGAGAAAAGTTCCTATGGGTATTATGGTGACTCTCTCTTCGACACGCGGTGTTGATACGGAGGAGCTGTACAGGCAGTCCGAACAGCGCGTGCGTCAGATGATAGCCAGCGGAACCACTACCCTCGAGAGCAAAAGCGGATACAGTCTGGAGCTTGCGGGAGAGATAAACCAGCTTAAGGTGAACAAGCTTCTGGCGGAACGTATGCCGATAGAGATTTCATCCACGTTCCTCGGAGCTCACGGATGGCCGCCAGATGTCGAAAAGGACCGCTACGTGGATATCCTTATAAATGAGATGATACCTGCAGCGGGTGAGTCCGGTCTTGCCGAATGCTGTGATATCTGGTGCGATGCCGGACATTACGAAGCCGATGAATGCCGCAGAATTTTGCAGGCCGGACGTGATAACGGTATGGAGCCGAAAATCCACGCCGGAGCATATTCATACGTAGGCGGAGAGGATCTTGCTGCGGAAATGGGAATGTATTCTGCCGACCATCTGAACTATACGCCTATGTCCGCGCTTAAAAAACTGGCGGAGGCTAATGTTACGGGTGTCGTGCTTCCGGGAATAGATTTTGCGGTCAACCACCCTCTCTTCTTTGACCCAAGGCCGATGTATGAAGCGGGGCTTGAGCTTGGAATGGCTACAAACTGCTGTCCCGGCTGCTGGTGCACTTCCATGCCCTTTATAATTTCACTTGCCTGCCGTCAGCATCACATGTCCCCTGCAATGGCTCTGCGCGCAGCCACATTCGGCAGTGCGAAAGCCCTTAAGAGGGACAAGACGATAGGTTCTCTCGAAGTGGGGAAGCAGGCCGATATACTGATACTCGATATTCCGACATACGAAGATATCGCGTACCGTCTCGGACAGAACCCCGTTGAAACAGTAATTAAAAAAGGCTCCGTCATCGCAAACGGCGGCAAGCTGCTTTAATATAGCGGCATAAATAAATAATCCGGAGGAATGGATATGTTCTACGAAGTTCTTGAGAAAATAATGGACAGCAAAGATACCACGGTAGGCGGCGGCTCCGCATCGGCTGTGGCCGGTGCAATGGCGGCGGGACTTGTCGGAATGGTCGCACGCCTTTCAACAGGCAAAGAGTACGGACTTACTGACGAAAGATACCTTGCCATAGCTGACGAACTTGACGGTTATGCCGCGTCTCTCAGAGAGGGCGCTGTGGAAGATACCAAGTCATACCTCGGCATCAAGGCCGCATTCGGACTCCCGAAGGCTACGGATGAGGAAAAAACAGCGCGCCGTGCCGCAATAGAGAAGGCTGCTATTCAGGCCGCAACTGTTCCTCTTACAAACGGACAGACAGCTCTTAAAATATATGAGATCTGCAAAGAGATGGACGGACGTTACAATTCAGCCGCAGGCTCAGACATGGAAGCCGGTATCATGCTTGCTAAAATGGCAATAGTTGACACGGCTCTTAATATAGAAGCAAACCTTCCTCTCATCAAAACTCCTGAGATAAATGCAAGGTTTGTTGCTGATGCGGAGACACTGAAAAATTCTGTAAAATAGCGATAGTATCCAATCATACTGAAAGGTGAGGTTACATTATGGCAAAAATATTGCTTTGTGAACTTAACGTAAGTGAAGGAACAGATCTCGCAAAAATCGAGAGAATTACAAACGCTCTGAAAAGCACTCCGAACATCACAATAATGGACATCGACTCGGACGCAGACCACAACAGATCAGTCTACACATGGATCGGCGAGCCTGAGGCAGTGCTTGCCGGTGCCATGAACATCACAAAGGTCGCCGTGGCGGAAATCGATATGTCCGTACACCACGGAAGCCACCCGAGACAGGGCGCAGTTGACGTTGTCCCCTTTGTTCCCGTAAGAAACGTTGACAAAGAAGAGGCTCTTGAAATTGCTCACAGATACGGCAAATTCCTGGGCGAACTCGGAGTTCCCGTATTCTATTACGAAGATGCGGCGACAAAGCCCTCACGCCAGAACCTTGTTGACATACGCAAGGGTCAGTATGAAGCCCTTCCCGAAAAGATGCAGAACGAAGAGTGGAGACCCGATGAAGGTCCCTTCGCATTTGTTCCGAAGTCAGGCGCAACGGTAACAGGCGTTCGTTTCCCGCTCGTGGCGTACAATGTGAACCTCCGCACCGATGACATAGAGATAGCAAAGGCAATCGCCAAGAGAATGCGCTTCTCCACAGGCGGACTCCGCTACTGCCGCGCCATCGGCCTTGCTCTCGAAGACAAGGGAATGGTTCAGGTTTCGATGAACCTTACCAACTTTGAAAAGACACCGATTCCTGTCGTCTATGACCTCATCAAGTCACTTGCGGACAGCTATGGCGTAGGTATCGCCGAAGCGGAGCTTGTCGGCCCCCTTCCCCTCGCAGCTCTTGAGGAAGTAATCCGCCACTCACTCCGCGTTCGTAACTTTAACATGGAGCAGATAATAGAAACGCATCTTCTCGGCTAGTTGCCGGAGCGCACCTCGCAGGATAATTTCTATATATGCGGGATATTGTGTATAATCTAAGGCATAAATATCTTGTGAGGTGCTGCTTTATGGCAGAAGATTACGGCTCGATGTCGTTGATGTTAAAAGCCCTGGGAGACGAAAACAGACTTATGATAGTGGACATGCTTTCGGACGGTGAGCTGTGCGCGTGCAAGATACTTGAAAAATTCAAGCTATCTCAGCCCACGCTCTCGCACCACATGAAAATACTCTGCTCCTCCGGCTTGGTGTCTTCCCGCAAAGAGGGGAAGTGGATGCACTATTCCTTGGTTCCGAGCAGATTTGCCCAACTATCCGACATGTTAGCTCTTCTGTCCGTTTCAAAGACGGACGACGTTTCCCTCAGTGACTCCTGCTCCTGTCAGTCTCGTTGATTTTACTGACTTTTGCGCTTTAACACTTTTACTTGTGAAACAAAAGATATAAAATATAACAAACAAAGATACAGTTGGTTGTGTCACCACAAGAATCTAAATTAAAAAATATACTAAGCAGGGGGTTAATGAAATGGCTTTCTTAAGCGACATCGAAATAGCACAGCAGGCGGTAATGGAACCGATCGTAAAGGTTGCGGCCAGAGTCGGCATAGACGAGGATGACCTTGAACTTTACGGAAAATACAAAGCAAAAGTTACATTTGACCTTTGGGAAAAAATTAAAGACCGCGAGGACGGAAAGCTTGTCCTTGTGACAGCCATCACGCCGACTCCCGCCGGAGAGGGCAAAACCACGACATCTGTCGGACTTGCCCAGGCGCTCACGCTTCTCGGACACAAAACATGCCTTGCGCTTCGTGAGCCGTCACTCGGCCCCGTGTTCGGAGTCAAGGGCGGAGCCGCAGGCGGCGGCTACAGCCAGGTTGTTCCTATGGAAGATATCAACGTTCACTTCACAGGTGACTTCCATGCAATCACCTCGGCTCACAACCTCCTTGCCGCAATGCTCGACAACTCAATGCAGCAGGGCAACCCGCTCAATATCGACCAGCGCCGCATCGTTCTGAAGCGCGTACTTGACATGAACGACCGCTCGCTCCGTAAGATAGTAATAGGACTCGGCGGAAAACCGGACGGAATTCCCCGTGAGGACGGCTTTGACATCACCGTTGCTTCCGAAGTCATGGCAATCCTCTGCCTCTCAACGGGCATCGAAGATCTTAAAGAACGCCTCGGCAAAATAATAGTCGCCTACAACACATCCGGCGAGCCTGTTACAGCGAAGGACCTCGAAGCTCCGGGCGCAATGGCGATGCTTCTCAAAGATGCCATCAAGCCGAACCTTGTTCAGACTCTCGAGCACGTCCCCGCCTTCATACACGGCGGCCCGTTCGCTAACATAGCCCACGGATGCAACAGCATCATGGCGACAAAATACGGACTTAAGCTCGGCGACTACTTTGTAACGGAAGCCGGATTCGCGGCAGACCTCGGAGCGGAGAAGTTCCTCGACATCAAATGCAGACTCGGCGGACTCAAACCGAGCGCGGTCGTTATCGTTGCGACAATCCGCGCGCTGAAAATGCACGGCGGAGTCGCAAAGGAAGATCTCGGCAAGGTCAACATGGAAGCGCTTGAGGCCGGTATCCCCAACCTCGAAAAGCACGTCGAAAACATGCTCTCCTTCGGACTTCCCGTTGTCGTAGCTCTCAATGCTTTCCCGACAGACACTGCGGAAGAGCTTGAATTTATCCAGAAAAAGTGTGCAAAACTCGGCGTTCCCGTTGTCGAGTCAGACATCTGGGCAAAGGGCGGCGAAGGCGGACTTGAGATGGCAAAGGCAGTAGTCGAAGCCTGCTCCAAGCCCAACACCTTCCACTACCTCTATGACGAGAACCTCACACCTGCCGAGAAAATAGAGACGATCGCGACGAAAATCTACGGAGCTGACGGAGTCAACTTCACGGATAAGGCTCTCAAAGACCTGAAACAGATTCACGACCTCGGCAAAGACAACCTTCTTATCTGCATGGCGAAGACTCAGGCCTCAATCTCCGACGATGCAGCGAAGAAGGGACGTCCCACCGGCTTCACACTTACGGTGCGTGAAGTACGTCTTTCGGCCGGAGCCGGATTTATCATTCCGATAACCGGTGCAATAATGACGATGCCCGGACTTCCCAAGCGTCCGTCCGCTTGTGCAATCGACGTAGACGCGTCCGGAAAAGTAACGGGACTGTTCTAAGGTATATTTACATTGACGCTAAACCCAAATAGATGTATATAATATGGCGTAGCGTTCAAAAAATGAGATTTAAATAAATTTTTGCCGTACACCCGTAACAGGGGGCGGACAGAGTTCGCCCCGCGAATCTGTTCGCCCCCTGTATTTATAAAATATCATGAGAAAAATCTACCACTTTCGCTTTCTAAAACGTTAAAACTTTGCTATACTATTACATAGAAAATCAGATCCAAAATTTATCACGATACAGAATAATTCCCACATAAATCAAGGAGGTTTTTCAAAGATGTTTGATGCAAGCGGAAAAGCAGTTGAACTGAGACTAGAATTTCCCAACGGGCTTCCCAAACAGCCTGAATTTCAGAGCGGGATAAGAAGGGCTCCGAACCGCGGTCAGGTGCTCAACGACAAGGAAGTCGTCCTTGCTCTTAAGAATGCGCTTCGCTATATTCCGGAAGAATTCCACGAAGAGCTGGCACCTGAATTCTTGGCTGAGTACAAGGAGCACGGGCGTATATACGGCTACCGTTTCCGTCCCGAAGGCCGCCTCTACGGCAAGCCCATTGACGAATACAAGGGAAAGTGCACCGAAGCAAAAGCTTTCCAGGTTATGATAGAGAACAACCTCGACTTCGACATCGCTCTCTATCCTTATGAACTTGTCACCTACGGAGAGACAGGACAGGTCTGTCAGAACTGGATGCAGTATCGTCTCATCAAAAAATACCTCGAAGTCATAACCACCGACCAGACTCTCGTTGTACAGTCCGGACACCCTCTCGGCCTCTTCCGTTCACACCCCTCCGCACCGAGAGTCATTCTCACAAACGGACTCATGGTCGGACTCTTTGATAACCCCAAAGACTTCACCCGCGCCACAGCTCTCGGAGTTGCGAACTACGGACAGATGACGGCTGGCGGCTGGATGTACATAGGCCCCCAGGGCATCGTACACGGAACATACAACACACTCCTCAACGCCGGACGCAGCAAATTCCACCTTCCCGAAGGCAAGGGACTTGCAGGACACCTCTTTGTCTCATCAGGCCTCGGCGGCATGAGCGGCGCACAGCCCAAAGCTGCTGAAATAGCGGGAGCCGCCGCAATCGTAGCGGAAGTTGACCCGTCAAGAGTTGATACACGTCATAGTCAGGGCTGGGTAAGCAAGAGAACAACAGACCTTGCCGAAGCTTTCAAATGGGCAAAAGAGGCAATGGCTGCAGGCAAACCGCTTTCAATCGCATACCAGGGAAACATTGTTGACCTTCTCCAGTATGCCTTGGACAACAACGAGAAGATAGAGCTTCTCTCAGACCAGACATCCTGCCATGCGGTCTATGACGGAGGCTACTGCCCTCAGGGTATATCCTTCGAAGAGCGTACAAGACTCCTTGACGAGGACAAAGATGAGTTCCGCCGCCTCGTTGATAAGACGCTCAAAAAACACTTCGAGCTCATCAAAGCCCTTGTTGCAAAGGGAACCTACTTCTTTGACTACGGCAACGCATTCATGCGCGCAGTATTTGATTCCGGCGTGAAAGAAATATCCAAAAACGGCGTAGACACCTACGAAGGCTTCATCTTCCCCTCATACGTTGAAGATATCATGGGACCCCTTCTCTTTGACTATGGCTACGGACCCTTCCGTTGGTGCTGCCTCACCCGCGACCCCGAGGACCTCAGAAAAACCGACAAAGCGGCCATGGACTGCATCGACCCGACACGCCGCTTCCAGGACCATGACAACTGGGTCTGGATTCGTGACGCAGAGAAGAACAAGCTCGTAGTCGGTACTCAGTGCCGTATCCTCTATCAGGATGAAGAGGGACGTATGAAAATAGCCCTCAAGTTCAACGAGATGGTCAGAACAGGCGAAATCGGACCTGTGATGCTCGGCCGTGACCACCATGACGTGTCGGGAACAGACTCACCCTTCCGTGAAACATCCAACATCAAAGACGGAAGCAACATTATGGGTGAAATGGCAATCCACTGCTTCGCAGGAAACTGCGCGCGCGGTATGAGCCTTGTCGCTCTCCACAACGGCGGCGGAGTCGGAACAGGCAAATCCATAAACGGCGGATTCGGACTTGTCCTTGACGGAAGCGAAAGAGTTGACAGAATCATCCAGGAATCAATGAGCTGGGACGTCATCAGCGGAGTCGCAAGACGTGCGTGGGCAAGAAACGAACACGCAATCGAAACAGTAAACACCTTCAACGCAAAGCGCAGCGACGGACACATCACAGTACCGTTCATTGCCGACGAAGCGTTCCTTACGAAACTTGTAGCAGAGAGCAAATAAACAGCAAAACGCAGCATATACTTTGGGGACGGGATACTTATCCGCCCCCAATTTTAAAATCCATCACAGAATAGGGAGATACTAAAGATGAAATTTGAAGAAATGACAGTACAGGCATTCATAGACGAACTTGCTTCAAATTCCCCCGCACCGGGCGGCGGAAGCGTAGCCGCACTTGGCGGTTCGCTCGGAGCAGGACTTGTCTCAATGGTCTGCAACCTTACGGTAGGCAAAGAAAAATACAAGGAAAACTGGGAAGTCATGGAAGGTGTCCTTGTAAAGAGCGAAGCAATCCGTGCAAAATTTGTCGAACTCATGAACAAAGACACAGAATCATTCAACGTATTCATGTCTGCCATGAAGATGCCCAAGACAACGGACGAAGAAAAGGCCGCGCGCAAGGCCGCTATGGCTGATGCCGCGAAACTTGCAACGGAAGTACCCCTTGTCACGCTGGAAACCTGCGCGGAACTTTCAAAAATAGCCCTTACTGCGGCGGAACACGGCAATCCGAACGCGGCAAGCGACGGCGGATGCGCAGCGCTCCTCGCGGAAGCGGCCGGCAAAGCTGCCGCATACAACGTCCGCATAAACCTCCCCGGAGTATCCGACGAAGCCTTTGTCGCACAGTGCAAACAGAGAATGCTCGATGCCCTCGACACAATCGAAAACCTCTCACGCGACAACTCAGACCACATGGACAAGGTACTGGGTTAGACAGACAAAATCCAAAGCAAAAAACAGCGCACCCTCAGCAGCGGGGGTGCGCTGTTTTTTTTTGCTGCGCATTTACATATTTATATATTGACATATATCGATATGTATTTTATATTTGTCTCACCTTAAAAATATCCGGAGTGTGGTCGTCTTGAAAACGTTAGAAACTGTATTCATGTTTATTCAAAACCAAATACTGGGAATGCACTGGCTCAACGGTGCGGCGGGGTACATAGCAGCTCTTTTGGGGCTGGATACTTCCTCGAGATGGGGCGGCTCGCTGCAATTTTTCATATACGACGTGATAAAAATACACATTCTGCTCTCCGTTCTGATATTTGCCATCTCATACATTCAAAGCTACTTTCCTCCCGAACGTACTAAAAGAATATTGGGCAGCTTCAACGGTGTCTGCGCGAATACAATGGGGGCTCTTCTCGGCACGATAACTCCCTTCTGCTCATGTTCCTCAATACCGCTCTTCATAGGATTTACGAGCGCCAAGCTTCCCATCGGGGTTACATTCTCATTTCTGATATCCTCGCCGCTGGTCGATTTGGGTGCGTTTATACTGTTGGTAAGCATCTTCGGGATGAAAATAGCAGTTGCCTACGTTGTTGTAGGAATTATACTGGCGGTTGCAGGCGGCACCATAATAGACAAGCTGAAGCTTGAAAAGTACGTGGAAGATTACGTCAAGGCAATCGGCAGCGTAGATATTGAGGCGGAAAACATTACACGCTCGGAACGCATCACATACGCGAAAGAACAGGTCTGCTGGACTGTACATAAAGTCTGGAAATACGTTGTAATAGGAGTCGGAATAGGAGCCGTAATACACAACTGGATTCCGCAGTCTATAATAGAAAGTGTGCTTGGCGACAAAAATCCATTCTCCGTCATACTTGCAACAGCGGTCGGAATCCCCATGTACGCAGACATATTCGGAACGCTTCCCATAGCGGAGGCTCTCTATGCAAAAGGTGTGGGCCTCGGTACTATAATGTCTCTGATGATGGCTGTAACGGCTCTCTCCCTTCCGTCCATAATAATGCTGCGCAAGGCAGTGAAGCCGCCCCTTTTAGCGTTTTTTGTCGGAATCGTGGCATTGGGAATAATATTGATAGGCTACACCTTCAATGCTTTCGGATGGATGTTTATGTAGACAGACTCCGCTTCACGAAAAAACAAAACTTACCTAAAAGTCAAATATAAAAAAACAGGAGGTTGCGAAATGTTTGGATTCGGAAAGAAAAAAGAGAAAGAAAACTGCTGCACAGGCTCGGATACACAAACTGCAAACGAAACAGTCTCTGTAAAAGTGCTCGGTATGGGCTGCGGCAGATGCAACGAACTGACAAGAAACGTAGAATCTGCGCTAAAAGAACTTGGCATGGATCTAAAAGTTGAGCACGTAACGGAAATGGCGGAAATAGCTGCCTACGGTGTCATGTCAACTCCCGCTCTTGTAGTCGGAAACAAAGTCATCTCCGTGGGAAAAGTCCTATCTTCGGAAGAAGCCGCGGCTTTGATAAAATCCAAGAACCTTGCAAAGCCCGAACAAAACCAAAAGCCCTCGGCTCCTTGCGGCTGAGGCCCCAGATAAAGGGCCGTGTGCTTTATGAAAGAGAAAAATAAGGGATATGTATGCTGGTGTTCAGAAGTAACGGAAGACGACATAACAAATGCAATAAAAAAAGGCGCTGAATCTGTCGAAGCCGTAATCGCCGCAACCGGCGCTATGAAAAACTGCGACTGTGCAAACAAAAACCCAAAAGGCACCTGATGCTACAACGATATTGTTGAAGTCTTCAACAAAAATAAAAAACTCTTATAAAAATATCCCCGAATTGTCCCCGTGACAAATCGGGGGTATTTGTTATATATTAACCGCATAAAAATAAAGTTCATCGGTAAAGAAAGGTTTGGTCTGCAATGCTTCGCTACACCGCACCGATAATACTTCTACTAATATCCAACATCTTCATGACATACGCATGGTACGGACACCTCAAAAGCCTCGGAAGCAAGCCTCTTATATGGGCAATTGCAATAAGCTGGGGAATAGCTCTGTTTGAATACTGCTTCCAAGTTCCCGCAAACAGGCTGGGACACGAAATATACAGCCTTCCGCAGCTAAAAATCATCCAAGAAGTAATAACAATGGCAATATTTGCCGGATTTGCCGTCTTCGTAATGAAAGAAAAACTCACGCTAAACTATCTATGGGCCACTCTCTGCATGGTCGGCGCAGTCTTTTTTATGTTCAGAGGAAACTGATAAAGCTGCATACACACCCGTTCTCAAAAAAACAGCCGGTAAAATCGCGGCAAAAACAACAAAAACAGGCAGCATTATGAGCTGAATGAAAAAAGGGAAAATAGCTATATGCCTTAAAACAATGGGCTTTTCTATCGACACTATGCCGTGTGTTCTAATGGAAAAATGCTAAAAAAAGCAAAAAAAGTAGTTGACGAAGTGATAAAAGCGATGTATACTTCCCCCTGTTGCGCTTGAGGGCGCGGCCTTCGGGTCGAAAACAAAGGCGCACATGAACCATGACAAACGTATACAGGTAAAGCGAAAGAGTTGCCGCTTAGGCGGTGAC
>CAZBYL010000059.1:0-11636 GCA_964496275.1 uncultured Synergistaceae bacterium
CGGACCGCACCTACGCCACTTATGAGTGGATAGCGGAATTTTCCGGCATAGAACCGAGGCTTGTGCCGCTTGACGAAAATTATAAATTTGACCTCGCATCAATGCTGAGAGCTGCCGACGAGAATACGAAGATATTTTTTATATGCAATCCCAATAATCCGACCAACACTTGGCACACGGAGAGCGAGCTTTGCGCGTTTATCGAGGCGGCGGGCAACAGAATTGTCGTAATCGACGAAGCTTACTGCGAATTTGCGGAGGATCCGAATTTTCCTGACGGAATGAAACTTCTCAAACGTTACCCGAATCTTATAGTGTTCCGCACATTTTCAAAGATGTACGGACTTGCGGCGCTTCGAGTGGGATATCTGTGCGGCAGTTTGGAGTGCATCGATATGGCAAGGCGCGCCTATGTCGTATATTCGGTAAACGCTTTGGGGCAGGCCGCTGCAGCAAGCGCGGTGAGAAACGGAGCGTCTCACATAGCCGCCACCCGCGCTTTGGTTCGTGAAACGGGGCCTTATGTTCTGGGACGTATGAAGGATATGGGAATCGAGACGGTTTCGGGACCTGCCTTTTTCTTTATGGCAAAGATGCCGTGTTCGGATACCTCGGTCTATCAGAGACTTATGAAGCGCGGCATAATGGTGCGCACTATGACCGGATTTCGTTTTCCAAACTGGATACGGGTTACATTTTCGACAAAAGAGGTTATGAAGGATTTTGCGGACGCGCTTGAGGCCGTATTGTAAATAGAGGGGGAAAAATTGAAATGACAAATGATTTTGTTTGCGAAATGCTCGATCCCAAAGATGTCGAAGCTGCCGGAAAAATCATAATCAACGCTTTTCTGGAACAAAACGCAATGTACAGGGCAATGCAATTTACTTACTCCGACCTTTATCCGTTTATTGCACAAGTTCTTCCCATATGTATATCGGAAGGTTCCGCCTTTTCCTGCAAAAATAGAGATGGGGTCATTATCGGCGCGGCAATATGTTATCCTGATGACGCAAACGTTTTCTCAAGGCTTGAGCTGGACAGCTCCGGCCGTATGGCGGCGTCCATGCCGCAATTCGCACTGCTTGCCGAAAAAACAGAGGCATATTTGAAGCCTTTGAGAAAAGATAAAAAGTTGGTCAATTTTGCATTGATAGGAATTTCTGAAGAAGCGAAAGGGCATGGAATTGCAACCGCTCTTACCCATTTTATAATTGACGCTTTGTCTGATAGATTTGACGCTGCCTACCTTGAGGCGCTCTCTTACCCAAGCCGAAGGTCCGCTGAAAAAAGCGGCTTTGTCTTCCTGGGCGAAACGCCGTATAAAGATTCCGGCATTGAGGCATTAAAGAATCTTGAAGGCAGTATCTATCTCGGCTATCTTGATTTCAGCAAAAATAAAAAGCAGCCCGTCCGGCCGGACTAAGGGACGTCTGCCCTGCCCCAAAGAAAAAACCGATGCAAAATATAAAATTCAAGCTGAACTGTCAAGATGAAATTTACTGCGGCAGATCCGGCACACGCCTTATTGATGCGCTTCGAGCGGAATATATGCCGCTGTACGGGCTATGCCGCGATAATAAGGGCTGTAGCGGAGGCCGTGCCTCGCGCAATAGGCGCTGAAATTGATGAAGCGGAAGGAGAAAGCTCATGAGTGTTCATTACAATGTTGAATATTTCAAAGACGGTGAAATACGGCGCTTCCTGGATGATTTCCGTAAAAACGTGAGTCAGGCGCCCGATGCAGCAGCAATAGAGGACTCGGAGCGCGTCCTTACGCGAAAAGAGCTTGACGAGGCTTCCGATAAGATAGCGGAACTTCTTGCGGAGATGGGAACTCTCGTCGGTGAACCTGTGCTCATTCTGCTTCCGCGCTCATGTTATTACATCTGCGCCTTATTGGGAGTGCATAAGGCGGGGGCGGCTTTGGTATGCCTTGATACAGGCTATCCGCCGGAACGCATAGAGACTATAAGGGAGGACAGCGGCTCCCGCTTTGTCATAGATTCCGCTTTCGTGGAGAAGGCGCTGAAAAGACCGCTCGGCGCAGAGAAAATTTCCCCTGCCGTTTCGGGCGGCAGCCCCGCCTTTATTATTTACACCTCCGGCTCTACGGGAAAACCTAAGGGGATACTGCACGACAGGGAGAGCCTGGAACGGGGCTGCAGGCGCGTTATAGACACGGCTGAATGCAGCGCCGCATCGGATATGAGATGGTGCTCCATCATTCCTTTCACCTTTGTAGCCGTTACTTTGGACATCATTATGCCGCTCGCACTCGGATGGCGCATCTATATAGCTTCGGACGAGATCCGAAAAGATATCGCTTTGATAAGGAATATCATCAATTCTAAAAAAATCAGCGCAATATACCTTCCCCCTCAACTGCTGAAAAATTTCGGCGCACTTCCGAAGAGTCTTTCATTGGTCTTTACCGGCAGCGAGAAGCTTACGAATTTCGCCCCGCCCGAAGGCATCAAGGTTATATCTTTGTACGGTCTGAGCGAAACCTTCCCCGGTGTTGCGGCATTTGAGACGGACAGATTCAGGGAGATAGTTCCCATCGGGCAGACAGTCGGATGCAAAGCCATAATTATCGGCGGCGACGGCCGCCCAGCAGCACGGGGAGCCGAGGGTGAGATATGTCTGGCGGGGCACTTCGCGAGATGTTATATCAACAACCCCGAGGCCACGGCGCAAACTTTCACGCAAAATCCGCAAGCAGATGGGCCGGAAGATGCGGAGCTGCTGCATACGGGCGACAACGGCTACATAGACGAAGAGGGAAACATAATATATGTGAACCGCCGTGACTGGATGATAAAAATAAACGGGCAGAGAGTGGAGCCTGGTGAAGTGGAATCCGTCATTTCAAAAATACCGGGCGTGACTCAGGCAGTTGCAAATGCATTTGCTACTGCGGCGGACAGCATGATGATAGCGGTATTTTACACTGCTGCGGCAGATACGGACGAGGAGCATATCAGAGCGGCTGCGCGTGAGAAGCTTCCTTCATACATGATGCCGTCTCTCTTTGTGAGGCTGGACAAATTTCCTCTGAACGCGAACGGCAAGCTCGATCGCAAGTCGCTCCTGCTGCCGAGTGAAGACGAGACACTCTCTCCCGATGATTTGCCATGCGGTGAAGCGGAAGAGAGGATATGCGCGGCATTCTGCAAAATACTTGAGAGAAAAACAGTCGGCAGAAACTCGGACTTTTTCAGACTGGGAGGGGATTCTATCTCGGCCATACGCCTTACCGCCGCGCTTGAAGAGGAAGGCTTGGAAATTCCGACAGCCATGCTGCGGCTGAACGCGACACCATCGGCACTTGCCGCGGCCTTGCAGAGCGCAGAGGGGGACAGCGGGCTTCCCGCGGTGAGCGAACCTGACTCGGATTCACCTTTTGAAATGACGGACGAGTCCAAAATGATGGCGCGCCTTGATAAAGAAGCTGAGGCGGAGTGCCCGTATAAGCCATTCTCCATGAAGTACGAGATAAAGGGAGAGATAGATGCCGAAAAGCTGGACGCCGCTCTGGAACGGCTGCGTAATGAGAATGACATATTTTCGCTCAAATGCGCGGACGACGGAGAGAGATACATACCATGCGGCATAGGAGAGGGAGACTTCACCATTGACCATGAGGAGGAGCGGGGGCATTTTCTTTGCGTAACAGCCCCGCACCTGATGTACGACCGCTTCTATGTCGAAATGCTGCTGAAAAATCTTGCCGACATATATAACGGCAAAGAACCGGAACACTTTGATTCCATGCGCGCCGTTTCTTCATGGTTCGAGGCGGCAAAGCAAAGCCGACTCTTCATAGAAGCCGGGGCATATTGGAAAAAAACCGCAGAGATGGCAAAGTCGTTCAAGCCAGTGACAGTTCCCGACGTGCCGGATAAAAAATGGAGATTCATCAGCGCGGGCGCGGAGACACCGGCAAAGTGGCTGGACGAACTCTGCTCGCTCTACGGGGCGACTCGCTATGAAATACTTTATGCCGCATTTCATAAGATGCTGGCAAGAGAGTACGGCGATACGGTGATAACGGGAACGGCATCGAACCTCAGAACTCTTGCGCCTCTGAAGCAAGCCGCGGGCTGTCTGGCATACAGGACTTTTGTAATGACAGAAAATTCCCGCGCACCGTTCGGCAAACTTGCCGGAGAGATAAAGGAATCTGTTGCAAAGTCGCAGCTATATGCCCTGACTGCGCCGAGAACCGTTATTGACCCCGAATGCACCGATTATCCCATCTATATGTTCAACTACTGGAGCGAGGGAGCGGGAACGAAGGCGACACTTTTCGGCGAAGCAGCGCTCGGCGAGTGTGCCATAGTCGGTGAGGAATATGCAACAATTCCGATGGTACTGCACATCTCAGACCAAAAGGAAAAAATTTCTGTCGGCGCTCTTGCACGCGGGGGTCTTTTCAGCGAAGCAGCTCTTTCCGAAATTTGCGCCGATTATATTAAAACTCTTGAGATTATAAAAAACAGCAGGTAGGTGAAGAATGAGATGAACAACGACTTACGTAATCACTCAAAAAAACACAAGCCTATCACGGAGGAGCTTATAGCGCTTCTGGCAAGACGTCCCGAAATCAAGACGATGCTGGAAGAATCCATAGCCATAGCTTGCAGACAGAACCCGGACCACGCGACAAACCCTGTGCGGAACTTAGAAGATTACTTTGAGTTCACGGACAAATCCGTATCCGCCCTTCCTTGGGAACTCTGCACCGATGAAAAAACGCCTCTTTATATGCAGATAGTGTGGAGCAACTGCTACAGCCTATTCCTCGTTGACCAAACATTGGAGACTCTCAAAGGGCGCGGGCTCTGGCGTCCCTCTCTTGCCTTCTATCCGCCCTTCCGCGACTGGCAGAGCCGTTTTCTCCGGGCATATCGCAGAGAGATGGACGACAGCTCTTCATGGAACGACGATATATATAAGAAGATAAAGGATTCGGGAGTATTCTTCCTCGACCGCGGCTGGTATGAATCCCCGGATAACTGGCGCTCTTTCAACGATTTCTTTGCAAGAAGGCTCTCGTCTCCGAACGCAAGACCGATAGCGTCACAAAACGACGACTCTGTCGTAGCCGCACCGGGAGACTCCGTCTCTCTAGGTCTGTGGAGAATAAACGAGAAATCCGAGATAGAGCCGCATGGAGCGGTGGTAAAATCCACTCTGTGCCACTCCGCAAAATATCTTATAGGAGAGGACAGCGTCTATGCGGACAAATTTGCGGGAGGCACCTTTACCCACATGTTTCTCTCTATGGAGGACTACCACAGATACCACTTCCCCATGAGCGGCACTGTGCGCGAAGTTCGGGTGTTCCCGCGTGAGGAAGCCTGCGGCACGGCTCGCTGGGAGAGCGGGGAGTGCCGTTATGTCTACGACGGTTCCGTCGAGGGCTTTCACTGGACGGGAAGAGAATATACCGACTGCGATGATTTTATGAATCAGGACTGGACCGTGGTGCCTCATTGGGAGATGCTTGAAGAGCGCGGGTGCGTCATAATCGAGACGGAGAAATACGGACTTGCCGCAGTGCTTCCTGTCGGCATGTACTCAATATCTTCCGTCAATTTTGAAGATTACGTTAAGCCCGGCGCGGTCGTGAAAAAGGGCGACCCTCTCGGGTATTTTCTATTCGGAGGCTCCGATGTGATAATAATGTTCCAACATGGAGTGGAAGCATCTCTCTTGGCAAAGCCCAATACAGAGAACGGCATACCATACTCAAAACTGCTGATGGGGCAGGAATACGCAAAGCTCAAACTCATATAGAGACGAATAGCCGCAGAAAAAGGCTGAAACAGAAACTCCTTTTTCTGCGGCTTGATTTTTACTTGCGCCGTATATATTGAGATTTTCCGAAAGCTACAATTTCAAAACTTAAAAGCTGTATATAACGGACTCCGCGCTTATCTTTTGTGCGTCCTGCCTGCCGCATTTCCCGCGGGCGCCTACAGGACGGCGAACAAATTTTGCGCTGCGCCGTTAGCTCTGAGCCTGCCCCTTGCCGCACTTTACAAGCAGTTTTCTCCAATTTTCATCAACGTCCGCCTGAGCTGCTGCGACCAAGTCCGCCCTCTCCGCGCCCTTTTTGAAGAGGTGCGCATAGCGGCCCTGAGCACGCAGAAATTCTTCAAGCGGCACATCTTTCTTAGGCTCATACGAAAGTTTGTACTCTCCGTCTATAACCTCGTACACGGGCCAGAATCTGCTGTCCGCGGCGAGCGAGCAGATGCGCATCTGGTCTCCCGCATCTATCTTCCAAAAAAGCACACAGGGAGCCAAAATGTTTACAAAAGCAGGGCCAGGTGTCTCAACCGCGCGCTTCACCTTCGAGATAAGGTCTATAGGATTGTGCAAGGTGGTCTGAGCAACATAGGGAATGTTATGAGCCGCGACTATCTCCGTAAGGTCCTTGGCACGCTGCAGCTTGCCCGGAATGACGCTTCCCGCAGGGGACGTAGTGGCGTTCGCGCTCACAGGCGTGGCGCTGCTTCTCTGTGCGCCCGTGTTCATATAGCCCTGATTGTTATAGCATATATATGTGAAGTCATGTCCCCGTTCAAGAGCGCCCGACAGGGATTGAAGCCCTATATCATAAGTCCCGCCGTCGCCTCCGAAAGCGACAAACTTTATCTTCTCGGAAACATGCCCTTTGCGGCTCAAAGCCTTATAGGCCGCTTCAACTCCTGATATCCCGGCCCCCGCATTCTCAAAGGCCACGTGCATAAAGGGAACCTGCCATGAGCTGTAGGGATAAACCGTCGTGGAGACCTCCATGCAGCCCGTCGCCCCGACTATGATCACATTATCTTGAACTGCCATAAGAGCCTGACGTATCGCAGTGGGAGCTCCGCAGCCCGGACACATGCGATGCCCCTCGGTTAATGGGTTGCCGCTCTTTGTAAGCTCCTTCAAATTAACCGACATTCTTATCACCTCTGTCAAGAAGCCCTATGTATCTTACGTTCTTCTCGTAATCACCCTCCGCCATGCTCATAAACACTCTCTCCGCATCCTTGGGGTAAAAATCTCTGCCGCCCAGTCCGAAAATATATTCCTGAAGCGGAACTCGTGCATCGGCTCCGTACAGCGCGGACTTGACCTCCGCTGCAAGAGGGGCCGTTCCTCCTATACTGGCGCTCCTGTCCAGAACCGCAACTCCGCGCTTGCCCTTGACGTAAGAGGCAAGAATCTCCGATGGGAACGGACGGAAGAAACGAACTCTCAGGCAGCCTGCCTTAACTCCCCTCTCTCGCAGTTCATCGACAGTATCCTTCACCACTCCCGTGGCGGACGACATTATGACGATAAGGTACTCCGCGTCGTCGGCTCTGTACGCATCGACGAGAGAGTATCTTCTGCCTGTAAGCGATTCCATCTCCGAAGACAGCTCTTCATACACACGCGGGACATTGTTCATGCCCTCCATCTGATTGCGTTTTATCTCAAAATAGTATTCCGACATGGTGAAAGAGCCGTAGGAGACGGGATTTTTTACATCCAGCAGAGGATATGCGGCGCTTCTCTCTCCGACAAAAGCCTTCACCGAAGAATCATCCAAAAATTCCACGGCCTCATAACAATGGCTTGTGATAAAACCATCCTGGCAGACAAAAACCGGTGTCAGAACGTCGCTGTGCTCGGCAAGGCGAACCGCCATCAGCACCGTGTCATAAACCTCCTGTGCGTCCTCGCAGTATATCTGCACCCAGCCCGAATCGCGCTCGGGCATACTGTCGGAATGGTCGCAGTGAATATTGACCGGCGCGCCGAGGCATCTGTTCACAAGACCGAAAACTATCGGAGCGCGAAACGCTGCTGCAATCGGGAATATCTCGTGCATCAAAGCCACACCGTTTGCGCTGGACGCGGTCATAACCCTGGCTCCCGATACGGACGCTCCGACACAGGCCGTAATTGCGGAATGTTCGCTCTCAACCGCGACATACTCGGAAGATACTTTGCCGTTCGCCACAAATTCCGCAAAACGGACGGGAATTTCCGTCGAAGGGGTGATTGGGTAGGCTGCTACGACATCGGGATTTATCTGTCTCATCGCCTCTGCGAACGCCATATTGCCAGAAGTCATCTCTCTTCTTTTATTTGACATGTGCGCCCACACTCCCCGGATTCTCTCCATGTTCTGCGCTGCCTTCCGCAAAATCGGATTCAGGGTGCATTGTTATAGCCTTTGTGGGGCACACCTGCGAACATATTCCGCAGCCTTTGCAGTAGAAAAGATTTATGCCGCTCACCTTCGCGTTTCCGTCCGTAAATATGGACATATCGGGGCACTGCACCCAACATTTAAGACATGATATGCAATGGTCTAAGTCGAGCACAGGACGCATACTGCGCCAAAGTCCGGTTTCCACTTCGCGCGCGGAAGCTCCGAAAGCCACTGTTCCCGGAGTCACATCCTGCCAGCATTTCTGTGTGCTCATGCCAGCACCGCCTCTTCACGCCCTCGGAATATGGCGCGGCGGTTTGCCTCAAGTACATGCTGCGGAAGCTGCTTCATTTTGCTTGTAAAATGGTCGGCGAACGTCTCGACGGGAACGTCTGTAAAAACTCTGGAAAGAGCTCCCAGAAGCGGAGCATTCGGTCTGTTTTGCCCAAGTTCTTCCAAGGTTATCTTTGTCGCGTCCACTACCAGGACTTTAGCCTGTGATGACAGGTGCAGCTTTTTCCTCAATGTATCTGCATCCTCGGGCGTATTGACGAGATAGACAGCGTCATTTGTACTGCCCTCGCATGGATTCGCGCTTTCAACCATAGTGGGATCGACAACAACGACGATATTGGGATTCTGTACGCCGCAGCGTCTGCGTATCGGATGGTCCGAAACCCTGTTATATGCCCTCATCGGCGCGCCCTGACGCTCTGCGCCGTACTCGGGGAACGCCTGCACATGTTTTCCTCCCTCAAAAAGAACCTCCGCCAATATTGCAGACGCACTCTTTGCTCCCTGACCGCCGCGGCCATGCCATCTTACTTCAACTGTACGTGTCATATATATTCCCCCTTAAAATTTTACATAAAAAAACGGAGCCCCTCACAAAAAGAAGGGCTCCGCAACTCGCTTGGATAAACAGCGCTAAGCGCCGATCCCTCGAGGAGGAGCCGCGTTAATAATTATAATAATGATGTTCTGATTCATTTTTACGTTATACAACATTATCTGCGTACCTCCCTCTCAAACGGAATGGCGGAATCCTAACATTAAACGGCGCACCTGTCAAACATTTTCATGTTAAGAAAGCAAAAGAACGGAAAATTACACTTGCCTAAACACACCACAACACGCTAACTCCATATTTATATTTCGCAAAACAAGTAAAACACAATATTTTATATCGTAAATTGTGCGTATCAGAATAATTGAAATGTTTCTGATTCCTTACGAAAAACAGCACATTTAGGCCGCTTCCCCAATTATGATAAATATACTAGCCGCCCAAATAGGCATCTATCACGCGCTTGTCCGAAAGCAGGTCTTTCCCGTTGCCCTCAAGCGATATTGCGCCCACTTCGAGAACGTAGGCGTAATCAGCGACATTCAGTGCGCCGAAAGCGTTCTGCTCCACAAGAAGGACGGTTTTGCCCTCCCTGTTTATCTCGCGGATAATATTAAAGACTTCCTCGACAAGTATGGGAGCAAGTCCGAGTGATGGCTCGTCCATCATAATAAGCTCAGGGTCGCTCATAAGAGCGCGCGCGAGCGCAAGCATCTGTTGCTCTCCGCCCGACAGAGTGCCGCCCTTTTGCCATGAACGCTCCTTGAGACGGGGGAACATGGAAAAAGCCTTCTCCAAGGATGCGTCAAAACCGGCCTTATCCTTCCTCGTGTACCCTCCGAGCTTTAAGTTTTCAAGCACCGTGAGCTGCGGGAATATGCGCCGCCCCTCGGGACAGAGCGCGATTCCGAGATCGAGAATCTGCTCCGGCAGCTTTCCTCCGATTTCCTGATCCTTCCACGTTATGCGGCCGCTTTTGCTCTTAATAAGCCCTGATACAGCACGCAAAGTGCTGCTCTTGCCGGCGCCGTTTGCCCCGATAAGAGTGACTATCTTGCCCATCGGCACTTCGAGCGAGATTCCGCGAATCGCGTGAATACCGCCGTAACGCACCTCGAGATTTTCTATTTTAAGCATGGGCGAGAGCCTCCTTTCCGAGATATGCCTCGATAACCTTTGTATTCGAACGTATCTCATCGGGAGTTCCCGAAGCTATAAGATGTCCGTAGTCAAGCACCCATATCCACTCGGAGACGCCCATTACAACCTTCATATCGTGCTCTATCAGCAATATTGTGAGCTTAAAATCATCCCTGATGCGCCTTATAAAATCCATCAGCTCGCCGCTCTCCTGCGGATTCATACCTGCGGCCGGTTCGTCAAGGAGAAGGAACTTCGGCTCCGTCGCCAAAGCTCTCGCAATCTCAAGCCGCCTCTGAGCTCCGTAAGGAAGCCCCGTGGCAATCTCCGACGCAAGATGTCCCAACCCGACGGAATCAAGCAGAGCCATAGATTTTTCCTTCATCTCCCGCTCCTCGCGCACACTTGCGGGAAGCATAAGGGGAGCCGCCCACCAAGGGGACTTCTGACGCACCCAACAGGCAGTCATAACATTTTGCAGCACCGTGCCGCCGGTAAACAGCCTTATATTTTGGAAAGTACGGGCGATGCCCGTCTTACACACATCATGAGGCTTCATACCGGTGATATCTTTCCCGCAAAACAGCACCCTGCCTTCGGTCGGACGGTAAAATCCCGTGATGATATTGAAGCAGGTCGTCTTGCCCGCACCGTTGGGGCCTATCAGGCTGGAAATACTTCCCTCTTCCACGCCTATCGTAAAATCTCCGACAGCGGTCAGACCGCCGAACTTTATCGTGACATTCTCGGTACTTAGAACTGCTCCCATCTACGCGTCCCCCTTCCTGCAGAAACGCTTTGAAAGACTGTCCCAACTGAACTCATATCCTCCGATGATGCCCTCTCTGCGGTAAAGAATAATGAAAAGCAGGACCACGGAGAAAATCACCATTCTCATGCCGGGAATCCCCGCAATAACAAAAGAGCCGAAAGACATAGAGTCCTCCACAAAGCGGAGCCATTCAAGCAGCACTGTGATAACCACGGCCCCCACCATTGAGCCCGTGATAGAGCCCAGACCGCCCGCAACGACTATCATAAGAATATTGAACGTAAGCTGGAAATTAAACATCTTCGGGTCTATCGTAGTGATAAGGCTTCCCATAAGAGCACCGCCGACTCCGGCAAAGAACGCGCCTACCGCAAACGAAATGGCCTTGCACTTAAACGTGTTGATGCCCATGGCCTTCGCGGCAACTTCATCGTCTCGGATGGCGCGCAGACAGTTTCCGAAATTGCTAGAAAGCAGCTTTATGATGACATAGAAGGTGATTACGCACCACAGATAATTCCACCCCAGATTTGCGTATGCGGGGATACCCTTAAGTCCAAGTGCGCCGTTCGTTATAGGTGTTATGTTCGTAAACACGACTCTTATTATTTCGGCAAAGCCGAGAGTGGCAATACCGAGATAATCTCCGCCGAGCCTGAGCACGGGAAGGG
>CAZBYL010000060.1:0-11550 GCA_964496275.1 uncultured Synergistaceae bacterium
GGCTTTAAGAGCAACTTCCAAATGTAACAACCGGCCGATTCGCACAAAACGTAAAAGCGTCATTTTGGCTCTCTGCTTATGTTTTTGCAGGAGCATTTTTCTGTCAATTTTTTCATAAAATGCCCTGTTTTAGGCGTCTTTGCTCACACGGAGGCTTCCGCGGCGCTGAATGAGTCAAGGCAGGGAATAATCGTGTGCCTGAGATTCAAATGAGCAGATGTGGGGGCGTATTTATTTTTACAAACTTGTATTTACTTTCACAGTTAGGCTTTGGCTGCCAATGGGCGGGTTTAAATAAGTTCCGCTTATCTTACGGCAAAAAACAGGAAGAGTTATTCCTCTTCCTGTTCGGGTTCGAATTCCAAGTTGTTTTCGATTGCGCAGTCATTACATACTATGACCAGCTCTCCGTCTTCTGTTACTGCTTCGTGGAACAAATCACAGCATTCTCGGAGCGCTCTTCCGCACATTATGCAGCTAAGCATTGCAAACACCTCCCAATGGATGAAACTCTTAAATTATAGACGTTTTTTCTTTTTGTTGTCGATTTTTTTCTTTCTTACGGAGTAACCGAATGTGCCTACCTCGCGCCCCATTGTGAAGTAGCGTCCGTGGCAGGCTGCTACAAGACCGGCTTTTTCCAGGTGGAGAACTCCTCTGGAATCCAACAGGCTTTCGTCTGCGTTGACTGCTATGATTTTGGATAGGAACATGTCGTGTGTCCCGAGTTTTATGATATTTTCCACTCGGCATTCTATGCTAAGGGGGCTTTCGGATATCATTGGGGCGGATATTTGCGACGCTTGTTCCGGAGTCAGGCGCATCATTCTGAATTTGTCCGTATCTCTTCCCGATTTTACTCCGCAAAAATCCGCCGCCCATGCGAGGCGCTCTGTCGTCAGGTTTATTGTGTATTCTCCGCTTGTTTTGATGATGTCGTAAGAGAATCTTTCGGGTCTCAGCGAGATGTATGTCATCGCGGGGTCGGAGCAGGTGATGCCCGTCCATGCGACTGTTATTATGTTTGGTTTTTCAACTGTTCCGCACGATACCATGACCGGCGGAAGCGGATAGAGCATGGTTCCGGGTTTCCATGTCACCTTTGCCATGTGGATCTTCCTTCCTTTGTTAAGTTTCGCTTTGCGGCTGTTGGCTTTGCAGTCGAAGCCGTTTGATAGGGTATCACGAAAGAGGGATATTTTACAGTGCAGGCGGAGGAAAAAAGGGTTAGAATATGGTGAGGGGTGATTGTTCATGAATGTTAAAGAAATATTTCACGGTCTTACCGAGATTGTGCTGCCTATGAAAAGAGGCGGATTTGAATCATTTATCAATGCTTGGCTTATCAGAGATTGTTCGAGAGGTCAAACTATTCTTGTGGAGACGGGACCCGCTTCTGTCGTGCCGGGCTTGGTCTGCGATTTGGACTCATTGGGCTGCAAATACATAGATTATCTTATTTACACGCATATCCATCTTGACCATTCCGGAGGCGCGGGGCAGTTCTGCCTTCTGCATCCGGAAACAAAAGTTCTCGCGCCTGTAAAGGGCAGGCCTCACCTTGCGGACCCTTCGCGCCTCGTCGCGGGCAGCAGGGAGAATATCGGCGATCTTTGTGATCTGTACGGAATGCCGCTGCCGCTTGACCCCTCCGTGCTTCTTGCGGACTCTTCCTGTATTTCGGGACTTGATGCGGTGGATACCCCGGGGCACGCTCCGCATCACAGCTCTTATCTCTATAGAATCGGCGGCGAGTCCGTGCTTTTTGTCGGTGAGGCCGCAGGCTGCTGTTTTGAGACGTCGGACGGAGATTTGTTTATGCGCCCGGCTACGCCTTATAAGTTTTTTTATGACGTGGCTCTCTCTTCTTTGAATAAGCTGTCGGAGCTTAATGACGTTACGATGATATGTTATCCGCACTCAGGCTGTTACAGAAATGTAAGAGAGCTGCTTGATGCGGCGCGTGCTCAGCTTGAGCTGTGGCGCGGTGTAGCCGTTTCTTTGCCGGAGAATGCTTCACCTCAGGATTTTGTCGCGGCTGTAATGCTGAGGGACCCGATGATGAAGCTTATCGATAAACTTCCCGCCTCTGTTAGAGTGAGGGAGGAATTTTTCCTGAAACAGAGCGCAGCCGGATTTTTAGGGGCTCGTGCACAGTTTGAATCCCATTAAATCAGACTCAAACTTTCCTTGTCGCATCTGTTTGTATATGCCAAACCCGGCAGATGCTGTCTTGCCGTAAATTAGCATAGGGTGCGGCTGTGCTGCTGTTTTGAGTTCAACTCCCGCATATTTGGGATGTGCAGTATAATTTTCAATTTTGATTAGTATATAAGTCTATTGTGAGAGGGTGTTTTGATGTCGTCAGTTTGCGATAGCGTATATACCTATTTTAATATAACGGAGCAGTCAGACAGGCTGTCGAAACTGTACGAAGATAATCCGGGCGGGACTCTGTTTCTGGTACCTGCGGCTCTTGATAAGGAAAATCTTTTGCAGCTTATAGCAGGCGGCGGCTCTTATTTCGGCCCTCGTCCCGCTATTTTTACAATAGGCGAGCTGTATAGGGATATGTCCAAAATGTGCGATGTGCAAAGGCGCGTAATAGACCCGCCAGACCACAATCTGATTCTGCGGTATCTTGTCGAAAAATTTCTTAATGAGAAGGAATCGGAAGGTACGGAGCTGCCTGCGGGAATGAAGCATGCCGGTTTTGTCTCTATGGTGGGGGATAACATTAAGGAGCTTCTTGCCGAAGATGTTTCTCCCGAACATTTGCACAGAACTCTTTTTGACGGCGGCGATTACGACACAAGTCTGCCGGAAGCCGTGCTGCTTAGGCTGTACACGGATTATCTGCTTTACCTTGAGTCAAACTCGCTGGCTGATGCGGGGCAGATTGCGTCGTTAATGAGGGAGCTGCTGCTATTTGACAAAGTCTCTGATTTTATAAGGAACAGGCGAATTGTTTTTGTGGGTTTCCTCTCTTTTACCGGCAGTCAGATAAAACTTGTGCGCTCTTTAGATGAAATGTCGGAAACGTATTTTTTTCAGCCGGAGACCGGGCTTGACGATTTTTATGACGGAATTAGCCAGTTGAAAAAAGAGTTTTCCAAGCGGTCTGAGTGGAATATTAAGGTTTTGCAGCTTAATGCGAATAACGAGACATTACAGTTTGTTTCCGTTGCAAGGGAACTTGCGCTTTGGGCTCATGGTCACGGAAATTTCGCCAAGCTGGGAACACTTACGAATTACGGCGAGACTGCGATTCTTGCCGATTCGAGAAAGCTTCCTCTTCTTACTACTTCGCTTGAACGATATAAGATTCCTTACAATCTTCAAGTTCGCGGAACTGTGGCGGATACTCCGCTCGGTGAGCTTGCTGGGAGAATTTGGCATGCTTATATATCTGGTTGGAAAACAAGGGATACACTCTCCCTCCTTAAAACTCCCATTCTCGGCTGCGGCGGTTATGATTTTAGACATATTGAGGCGCTTTTCCCCGACGGAGCTGAATCATGGCGCAACGTGCTGAAAGGTAATCCCCTCGTGCTGTATGAAAAAATGGCGGAGCTGTGCCGTTCTTTCGAAAAGGGCGGCACTCCTTCGGAAGCGCTCTCTTTCTGGCGTGATTTTATTATGTTTTTTGATGCAGCCATCTGTGCGTCAAAGCTGGTGGGCGAAGAAGTATCCCTTGATGATTCTGTTAAGGACATTTCTTCCGCCTTAAACGAGCTTGAGAAAAAGATAGAGGCTCTCGAGGATTTGAAAAGGGATATCGGAGATGCGGCAAAGGTTGTGCTAAAGGGCGGAGATGCGGCCTCTTATGTCTCCGATTGGGGGCGCACCGCGACTTTGCCTATTCAGCTGCCCCAGAATTCTTCCGTTACTGTTTTCTGCGGCATACCGCCTGTTCTCACCACGTTTAAATATTGGATAATGACCGATATAGACTACAAAACATGGCCGGGCACATTGAGAGAATCTCCGCTGCTGGGCGGCGAAAGTAAAAGGCGGGTGAATTCTTTTGCCGGAGAAGAGCGTGAGCTTCCTTATATTCCCGACCTGCATGACGAAAGAGAGCAAAAAGAGGCCATATTCCGCAGATTGATTGCAACAGCGCAGAATGGTGTGGTGATATCCCGTTCGTTGGTCGATTCCAATAAAAGACCCATAGGCCAATCGCAGTTTACTGCGTCGCTGCTTTCCGCAAATGGGGCTTATGTAAAGCTTGAGAATGCGGGTACAGCCGAATACCCGCTCTCAAAGTCAATCCCTGACTTTGACGACTATGTTTTCAAAGATGCGGAAATTGCTCTCTCTATGCCGAAAGTCGAAAGAGGGGAAATCCCTCGGGCAGGCAGAACAGCTCCGAATGAGGAAGAAATACCCTCTGTAAGCCTAAGCGCTCTGGACGACTGGATTACTTGTCCCTTCAAGTACTGGTGCAGATATGTTTTGAAATTGGATTTTCCTGCGAACGAACTGTACGACAGGCGCAGGGCAGGTATCTTTTTGCACAGATTGTGGGAGATAGCTCTTAACGAATCTTCTGTGTCCGAAAACTCCATTTCTAATATAGTAATGAAGCATTACGATGCTGTTGCAAAAGAGTGTTATCAGGAGCTCACCTCAGACCGCAGACTGCTCAGATACAATGATAGGTTAAAAGATCAGGTTGCCGACTTGGCGGAACAGCAGGATGAGATAGAGAACAGGATAAAAGGCAGAAGAACGCGAATCGCAACGGAATATGAGCTTAAAGAGTATGTTTTTTGCGGGGTGAAATTCAAAGGCAGGGCGGACAGGATTGATTTTTACGATAACTCCGCCGTTGTTCTCGACTATAAGTCCAATAAATCCGAGGCTCATAAAAATGAGCTGCAGCTTGCGGCTTATGCGCTGCTTCTTCGCGAAACCGAGGGGATAACTCCCGCGGGGTACGGGTGGTTCGGACATGCGGACAAACGGCTGCTGGGCTATTTTGCATCTCAGTACGAGGAGAGCTATTTTGTCCGCCGAAAAACGAGACAGAAGGACTTAAGCAAACTGCTTGACGATGCTCAGAATGCCATGTCGGAAATGGCTTCGTCAATACTGGAAGGAAAATATCGGGCGAACTACGGTTCCGACGGATGTCCTCTGTGCCCCTACTACACAGTGTGCCGCAAACGCGAAATAGCATATTCAAACGACGAAGAAAACGAAAATGATACGGAGGCGTCAGGTGATGAATAATACCTCCCACGAACTTTGGCTTGACTGTATAAACGCTCTTCCCGAGCAGACCTCTGCCATTACAAGCTCCTCGGTCCTTACCGTCGTAAGCGCGGGAGCCGGAACAGGTAAGACGGAAACTCTTTCACGGCGCGTTGCGTGGGTGCTTGCCACGGATAAGGATTGCACAGTGGATCAGATACTTGTGCTTACGTTTACGGAAAAAGCGGCGCGGGAAATGCAGGATCGTATAAAGGGCACAATATCCGAATGGCATTCCGAACATAGTGCGGAGGCCGGGCATCTTGCCAAGGCTCTTGAGTACATAGATGATGCGTCGATATCCACAATACACGCCTTCGCGATGAAAGTTATAAGAGAATCAGGGCTGCTTCTTGATATAGACCCGTCATCATCAATTGTCCCCGCAGCGAGAGAGGATATATGGTGGAAAGAATTTTCGGATACTTTGAGCGAGATGTCGCCGGAACGTCTGCGTATGTACCTTTCCGATGAGTGGTACTTGCGCTTAAAAACTCTGTTCTCAAACGAAAAATATACAGATTTTATAAACTGCTATTCCGCGGAAGAGCTTTCAAAACTCTCAAAAGAGGCCTCGGAGAAGCTGGGAAGCTACAACAGAACTCCCGAAGAGCTGTGGAATCATTCAGACAAAGAACTTATAAATGACGTGGATTCACTGCTCCCCAAGATAGAAGAGATATGGAATACGTGGATGCGCGGCATCTTCCCAAGGCTTATTGAGGAAGGTCTGCTGGACGGAGGCAAGGAGACAGAATCCAGACTGTCCGAACTCCGCGGAAAGTATGCCGAAACAGAATATACTCCCGAAGCAGGCAGGGCGTTTGCATCGGAACTTACTTCATACTCTCTTTCGTCCCTTAACCGAATATCGAAAGCCGCAAAAGAATTGCTTGCCGAAATGCTGGAAATGCCCCCCACCGAGTGGCGTGACGGCATGAAACGGGTGGTAAAAATGGCTGCGTTTCCGTGCGGCGCAGAAAAGGAGCTCTCCGCGCTTGTCAACCAAACCGCGGCTGTAGGATGGCAGTGCTGGGATTCCATCCGTAAGAACGAAGGCGTGCTTTCGATGAACGACCTCATCAGATATGCGGGGCAGGCTTTGAAAATGAGCCAAACGTACCAAGACCGCTTTCGTTACATACTTGTTGACGAGTTTCAGGACACTGACGCTTTGCAGAATGAGCTGATAATGTCTGTATGGAATGAAGAGAAAAACAGCCTTTTTCTTGTAGGAGACCTCAAGCAGTCAATATACAGATTCCGGCATGCGGACCTGTCGATTTTCCAGAAATACATCTCTCTTGCGCGCTCCTGCACCGACGGAAGCTACAAGTACATAACGCTTGATAAAAGTTTCAGGACAAGGGAAGCTCTTCTTGACAGATTCAACACACTGTTCACCAATATGTGGTCCGAAGGGCTGATAAAGGGTTCCGACATGCTGTATGAGCCGCTTGTCGGTCCTCGGAACGTGGAGTGGTGGGAGAGAAGAAATACAGAAGTCCCTGCGCGCGTGTTTGAAACGATGCTGGGAGTCGCCGAGAAGCACGAGGTCATAAATGCCGCAGGAGAGGCAAAAGAAAAAAAAGAACCTGTTTCGGAAACACGCCTGCGCCTCTATAAGGCTCTTGGCGGCAGAATAAAAGAGATGCACTCCGACACAAAAATATGGGATAAAAAAAGCAGAGAGTTTAAATCGTGCGAGTGGCGGGACTTTGCCGTACTCGTTCCGAACAGAACTCTGTATCCGACCTTGGAACGTGCCTTCGAGTCCGTAGGAATCCCTTACGTGCTATGCACGCCGAAGGACTATTTTTCGCGCGGAGAGGTCACGGACATAATTAACTTTGTTGCTCTTTTGGCGGACATGTCGAATCCGACAATGATGTCGGGCTGGATAGTCTCGCCATTTTGCAAAATAAACTCGGAAGACGCTTATGCTTTAATTTATGAAGCGGCCGAATCCGCAAAAAGGGGTGCGCCGATACCTCTGCCGGATATCATCGAACAAAAGCAGCCGGAGGCATTTGCAAGAATAGTTTATCTGAGGCGTATCGCCCGATTCAAAGGCGTTTCACACGCTATTTTGGAAATACTGAAAGACCCATGCTATCTGACATACTACGATTCGGAGCAGAGAAAAAAGGTGAACGCGAATATTTTCAGGCTTGCCGAGATAGCGGGAGAATACGAGGCGTCACAGGGACATTCCGTAGCAGGATGCGCGGAATACCTCAGTTATGCGGTGAATCAGGCTATACAAAAAGAAGAGCCTGACATCAGCGACGAAAACAACGATGCGGTAAACGTGCTTACCATACACGCGTCAAAGGGGCTGGAATATCCGATAGTCATACTGGGCGGCGCCGAGGGCGGAAAATCCAAAACAAATCGTTTCAATATATCCGTCAGGTACGGAATCGCGGTAAAAAAAATTCCGTCCTTTATAGCGGAAAACGGCATAGAGAGCGAGACATGTATAGGCCTTTGGTCCGAAGAGCGTGATATTGCCGAAGAGACCGCAGAAAAGGAGCGTTTGTGGTATGTAGCCGCCACCAGAGCGAGAGAGAAACTGCTTCTGTGCGCCGTAGTGAATTCGGACGGAGGGGAAGGCGCGGTACTGCCTCCCGAAAACAGCTTTATCGGGCATGTCTTAAATTCCGAGTCTGAATCCAAAGGGCTTTTCTCTGCGGGATATGTACGCTCCGACCGTGAGGAACCCACTGCTTGCGAAAACAATAAGACAGCCTTGCCGGATCAGGGGGAAATCCTTTCTTTAAAAAGAGTGTCGCCTGCCAAACTTCAGCGCCTTTCCGCATCGGCATACGCCATGCTCAGGTGGTGTCCTTCGGCGTACAGAACGGCATACAGACAGGGCATGGAGATGAACTGGGAATCAGTTGGAAGCGAGAGCGGCGGCAGTGCGGAATTCGGCAGTTTTGCTCACCACATACTGTCGCGTTGGAACTTCGACCCTGCAAAGTTGGATCTGCTGCTGCCGGAAAAAAACTCAGCAAGATATTTAAGCGCTCTTGAACGAATACCGTTTGAGCTGAGAAAAATTTTTAAGTCGGAAAAATCCGTATCCGAACTTAGGCGTCTTTTGGAAAAGTATTCAGCGACGGATGAGGGCGAATTTTTAAAAAAATATCTCTCGGAAGGCGGCGGTACCGTAATGAGAGAAACGCCTTTCCGTGTCTTTGACAGAGGGCTTGTTTTAGTCGGAGCGACGGATATTTTCTGGGAAGATGGGAGTATAATAAACTTGAGAGACTGGAAAACCACCCCGGAATCTTCCGCTCCTTCAAAATATTACGAGGAACAGCTTCTCTTTTACGCGTTCTGCCTGTGGAAATACAGACATGAAAAAGGTCTGCCCGACCTTCCTATCTCTATAGGAATAAACTATTTACGTACAGAATCCTCAAATATGAAAAGCAGAATTTTGCGAGAAGACGAAATTGTCAAGACAGGTGAATCGATTCATTGTGCAGCTGTTGACGGACTTGCTCTATCAAGAAGTGAAATTTGTGCAAAATGCCATATTTGCCCTTGGAGAGGCGCTTGTCTCAAATAGTTTTAGATTGGGACAAAATTTTTAGTGAATGGCAAAATATGACTACTTTTATTAAGCAAAGGTCTTAATTGTATATAATTTCCCCGATTGTGTGAAAATTGACGCAATTAAAATGAACGTGTAAAATGATATGGTCTTTTGTAAAATGCTACATATAAAGTCTAGGGAGGGGGTGTGCGTATTGGCAGAGAATTTAGCACAGGAAATACGTGATCAGGAAACACTTGCAAAGAACATTGTTGCGAATGCCAAATCAGAGGCTGCAAAAATGGTCGCTTCTGCTCAGACTGATGCCGAACAATCAATAAAAACCACAAAGCAGCAGTGTCACAGACAGTGGCGTGAGTCTGTCGCAAACGCTGAAAAAGAAGCGGAGATCAAAGCCAAGGACATTCTGGTCAATGGTGAGAACGAGGCAAAATCTTTTTACGAATCGAAGAAAAATTCGGTAGATGAAGTAGCAAATTGGCTGGTGAGAGAGGTGACGGCGACTTATGGCTCTTGCCGAGATGTGTAAGGCGCGGATAGCTGTTCATAAATCTGTAGCGGATGAGCTTATTGGTAATTTGCAGAAGTTGGGCTGCTGCGAATTTGTAAGCAGAGCGTCTGAGCCCTCCGACGGGGCTGCTGCTGCCCAGCTGAAGGCCGAGCAGCGCCGTCTCGAAGAATTACTCGGTGACGTTCGCTTTGTTCAGCGTCTCTTGGAGCCGCTTGAAACAAAAAAAGAGAGTGCTTTTTCAAAAATGCTGGGAGATATTCCCTCTTTGTCAATTTCTGAGCTCGCGGCTTCCGCAGATGAGAAAAAATTTGTCTCGTTCGTGCTCGCGCTCAGAGAAAAAGAGAAGAAAATGACAGAATGCAGAGCCGATATTTCCAGACTTAAAGGTCTGTATTCTCAGGCTGTTCTTCTCGAATCAATAAAATATCCGCTTGAATTTTTTACAACAGGTACGGACATGGTGTCCGGAGTCGTCTATTCGGTTCCGGGTGAATCCGTGCAGGAAATAGTCTCCAAACTCGAATCCGAACTTGGCGGACTCGTAGATTTTCAGCAGCTTCCTCCCGCAGAAAAGGAAACGTCGCGCACCTTTGCCGTCGTATTCCCCAAGGAGAATCAGGAAGCTGTTTCGCAGATATTCTCATCTGTGTCGGCAGGCAGAGTTGACGTCCCCAAGGACTTCTCAAAGGCTGCGGCTGACGAAAAGAGTATGCTTGCTTCGGAAATAGGGAAGGCTGAGAGAGAAGAATCGGCTATATGCGCTGAAATAGCCGCCTGTGCCGACGAAGGGCTCTCAATCTCCCGCTTGTGCGGTGACTATTGGACAATACTGAAGGACAGAACAGATTCAATGGTCTCTGCTCTGCCGACAGAGGAAGTCCTCATCTGGTCGTTCTGGATGCCTGTCTCATGCAAAGCTGCGGTGCTTAAGAGCATAAGCTCATTTGAATCGCTGTCGGAATGTGAAATGGCCGAACCCGAAGAGGGCGAGATGCCGCCCACGCTTCTTAAGAACCCGGGCTGGTCCTCCTGTATGGAGCCTCTCACTCTCATGTACGGAACACCGTCTTACGGCGGAGTTGACCCGACGACACTTATGGCGCCGTTCTTCTTCCTGTTCTTGGGAATGTGCTTCGGCGACGCGGGCTACGGTCTGATACTGAGCGGTGTGTTCGGATATTTCCTTGTCCGGCATAATATGAGCCCGGCTCTCAAGAAGTTCTTTGTAATGTTCACAATAGGTATGGTCTGCTCCGTAATCTTCGGCGCACTTACAGGTTCTTGGTTCGGCGACAGCATAGATGCTTTCCCATTCCTTGCCGCGCTTGTGCCTCTGAAGAATGCCATGCAGTTCCTCGATCCGATGAAAGACCCGATGACGCTGCTTATGATTTCTCTGGGACTTGGTTTTATCCAGGTTATCTTCGGACTGCTGATAGCGTTTAAGGCAAATTGGAGCGCCGGCAACAAGTTCGCAGCTTTTTCCGACCAGGGCGGCTGGGTGATTTTCCTCTTCGGTCTGGTGCTGGTCGGGCTCAGTATGTCGGGTACTCTCGCCGCGTGTTGGATACTTCCCTCCAAAATCGCGGCAATAGGCGGCGCTCTCATACTTGTCGCAACGCAGGGCAGAGAGAAAAGCGGCATAGTGGGAAAACTGTTCTCAGGTGTGCTGAGTCTTTACAATGTCACGGGCTACCTCGGAGACGTGCTCAGCTACAGCAGACTTCTGGCTCTCGGCCTTGGCTCCGCGGCGGTAGGTATGGTCATAAACCTGCTTGCCAAGCTTGTGGTGGGCACTCCCTACGTCGGTATTCTGCTTGCGGCTCTGATATTTGTACTCGGACATTCGTTCAGCATTGCCGTCAACCTGCTGGGTGCTTTTATACACTCTTTGAGACTTCAGTATGTTGAGTTCTTCGGCAAATTCTATGACGCGAACGGCAAAGACTTTACTCCGCTCCGTAACGCCACACAGTTTACAAAATTGACGGAAGACCCTTCCGCCAACTAAGTTCAAGTCAGAATCTAAAACTTAAAAAGTTATAAATAACTCAAGGAGGTATGTTTTCAATATGGAAACGATGCTAGCAACAATTTCCGAACAGCTTGGCCCGATGCTTGTAATACTTGGAGCCGCTCTGGCAGTCGGTTTTGCAGGATCAGGCTCTGCCTGGGGAATCGGTATCGCAAATGAAGCCGCTGCGGGTGTCAT
>CAZBYL010000061.1:0-11148 GCA_964496275.1 uncultured Synergistaceae bacterium
GAGGCGGACGCCCAGTGCGGAGCTGAGTTCGTTAAGTTTGTTGGGGAGCCATGCGCCGGGGACGAAAACTTTCTTAGCATCGTCGTAGCCGCTGACATATCCGTTGATGTAGACGAGTTCGAGGCGGGGGTCAAATTCGCTTGCGATGGACATGAGGGACATGTCGATCGTACCGCGGATCATCTCTTCCATAACGAGCGAGTAGTTACCGAGCTGGTTTGCGGGGTACACCTTAATTTCAACGCGCCCGGATGTTTTCTGCGCAATTTCCTTTGCCATTTCGTTCATTGTCTTTGTCGCCATGTGGTCGGGAGGTGACTGACCCGCGAAACGGAAGACGATAGGTGCGGCTGTCGCCGGTGTGACTATTGCTGCAAACAGAAATACAACGGCTAATAGGATGGCAAATTTCTTCATTTCGATAAACTCTCCCTTCATTTCCCCTGATAAATATGATAAAAGACACCTACACGCAGGATATAAAAACAACTGAACAGCAGCCCAATCAGCTTAGTCTATGCCGGCAATCCCCCTTCTTTCTCTATGCTCAGGCAGTGTATTTTGTCAGACAATTTAGGAGTATTGTTTTAACAGCGCTGCAGCTTCTCTGTACGCTGATAGTAAATTACATCAATAACCCAAATTAGTCAATCTATTTTGGTAAAAATTTTACAGATTTTACCTCAAAATATCATAATTTTGACTTTAGTGTATTTTTTAACAATCACCGTTTATTTGATTTTAACATTATAAAACATCGTTACATTGTACTTTTTGAATTTTATATACTATGTTTTTTATGTGTTCACACCGTATTACTTTTTAAAATTTTTAATTCTCAGTTCGTGGGAATTTAAAAATTTTTAAAAAACGGAACAAAATTATAATTTTATTTGACGACTCGATATTGGAGAGCCGTGTATTGTGCGCCATTTTTGTGCTCTGTTTTGCGCTCTTTTTTTAGGGATATTTATTCGGACCCACCGAATCCGAGCGTTTATGGGCAAAAAAACGGAATTTTTCTGCGCAAAAAAACCTGACTTGTGTAAAAAAGAAAGGATAAAATTGTCACTCATCTGTTTTACGGAGGTATTTCGCTTGGGAAAATCTGATATATCAAAAAAATTCAAAGAATACGCGGGTTGCGTTCGCGCCCTTTTCTTACTGGCCATCTTTTTACTGCCGAGCGGCGCGTCCGCGGGAGACGGACATGAGGCAAAGAGGTTTTGCGCAGAGCTTAAGGAGCTGCTGAACCCCGAGCGCGTCGTGGTTACGGTGAAGGGAGATTATGCCTGGACGGAAGTCACCGGAGCTGTGATAGGCGGTATGAGAGTGGATAAGATGAAACTGCGCGCCAAGCTGAAGAAGGAGTCAAAGCCCGGGGCAAACGACGAGTTTATGAAGAGGATACAGTGGTCTCAGGGCGAAGTTTCGCTCAAAGAAGAGGATGTGAACGGCTATCTCTCAAACGGCGTCAAGTACGGAGGTTTTTCCGCTCTCAAGGTGAATTTCAAATCGGGCAAATCCGCGGCGAGGGGCATATACAGCGCAAATCTTTTGGTGAAGATAAGAATGGAAATCCTTGCTCTGGCAAATATTACACTCGAGAACAACGCAATCTACCTAAGAGAGCCTGAGGTCTACGTTCAGGGCATAAAACAGTCCGGCTCGGCAGTGGAGAAGATGGCAAAGAACGTAACTCCGCTGTTTTCCGTCTCCTCGATCCCCTTTCCCGTAAAATTCACAAAGCTCATTACAGAAGAGGGCAAAGCAAAACTGACCTCAAACCCAAACCCGGTACGAGGCGGCGAGACAAGAAGCTATACGAAAAAGAATATCTGAAACTCTAATCCGACAGGTCCTTAGATAAAAGTGTAGATGATGGTATTACTTTCCTTTTTTGATAATACTGTCAAGGATGCCGCGAACGGAGACTTCATATTCCTTAAACTTATCTATATTTGCCTCCGTTATCCAAAGCTGCCCCTCGCCGACATTACCCCTGTGCTGACCATCAGAGTAATATTCGTTCTTTTTTACTTCCTCGCTTGACAGAACCCAATAACGGATTACATCCCTCCATACGGCAATCCAAACAAACACATCACAACATGCGGGTTTAATCTGCTGAAAATTCATGTCGAATCCATGCTTTGAATCACAGGAGAGCGCCTTATGAATCAAAGTGTCACCGCTACTGCGCTTTACCGCTCTTGATGCTTTGACTTCGATCCTGATTCCATCGTACCAAAAGTCATACTGCCCCGAATAGTTGGGGTCATAATCTGCAGATGGCCTGTCCAATTCCGGAACAACCTCGTTGAGATGTCTCTGCGCCCATGTTTCACCGAATGTTCTCGGTGCTGTTATCTCAAATACATACAGAAATTTATTGCGCTTAAGATAGCTGTTTCTAATTTCATAATACTGTTGGAGAGAGATAACACCGGTTCCAATCAGATGGCTTATAATGTACTCAAATTTATTAAATGGATACACTGAATATAGGTTATCTAAGGCTTCGTCGCTTAAATTATACTTATTTCCTGTATTGCCGCTCATCTTTTTAATATAAATTTTGAGTTCTTCAAGAAGTTTTTCCATTGACAGCTCTCCTTATATAACAAATTTGCTGCGGGGTAAATTCATATAAAGAAAAGATTATGTTCTGTATCTCTGCTTCCTTTGAAATGTCCCCTCCAAGCAAGGCGTCAACCTTTGAAGATATCAAGTCATTTTCTTTTGCTGAAATATGAGGAAAAGGAAGTTCAATTAAGTTTCCTTTAAGAATTTTTACCTCTCCAAACATTGTAGTATACAAAAACCGAAATAACTCAGAATTAAGAAATGCCATTACTGTCTTTATCGTCATATTTGGAATAGAAGGTATTAGTATATTTGCACTATTTAAAAATAAACTCTGAGTGGCATCATACGCAAACACAAGGTTATCCGATATAAATTTGTAAACAAGCTTCTCGTCTGCGCGATATATAGCGTCTTTTGCCACTTGCTGTAAATTCTCTCTGTCATACAATATATAGTTTTTAGCTGATTTTAAAAAGTATGGACTTATCTCTTTTCCTGTATAAATTTTTTCCATTCCGTCCTGTTTTGATGCAGATAGCTTCTTTTTGTTATCACCGGTCACGATTCCCAGAGCCCAAGTACTGCCTTGCAAGGTATAGCAGCCCTTTGCTTTTACTTGCTTAATAACGTCAATATCATTGTTGTCCATAAAATTAAAAACTAGATTTTCCGTTTCAAATATTGCTGTTATTGAAATTTCACGAGAACCAAGATTGTCATAGTATGTAAAGCTTGAATTACGTTCTCTATTCGCACATTCAATATCGACATACTTTGTCGTAACGCCTGCAAATACCCCATCGTAGGTCGTAATCGCCATTATTGCCGTTCTTGCTAATATAAAGGAACGAATATCTCTGTGTACCTTTACATTCAGTATTGATTCCGGAAAAAGAAAGCGTATTATACCGTTAGTTTTTAGTTGTCTATATGCCATGACAAAAAAATGTGAAAATGTTTCGTTGGAAGTAATATCAGGAATAATATCATTTCTGTTTTTGCCCATTGCCCCCCATGGCGGGTTAGTGACAATATAGTCAAAGCGTTTCAAGAATATATCGTTTTGGGATATGACAGAAATTCCCTGCAAAAAATCCATACAGTAGATTTGGGGATAAAACACCCTCTGTTTATATTTTATAAGAATATTTACCTTTGCAATCAAAACGGCTATCTCATCATTATCTACGCCAAACAACTGTTCGGGCTCGGCTGCATTCGCTCCAAGTAAAAAAGCTCCGCTGCCGCAGCAAGGGTCTAGCAGCGTCTGACCGTTTGAAAAGTCAAATGCCCCCACCATATTGTTGACAATTTCACGAGGAGTATAGTATGAGCCTGTGAGATTTTTCTTTCCCTCTTTGACAAAAGATTGATATACCAGACCAATAATATCAAATTCATCTGACGGCAGCGGGATATTAACTATCTCCTCAACTATGTTTATATGTTCATACTCTTCTAAAACACGTCGGACATGAGATAAATTTAGGATATTATGCTGTTTTAGCCTATTGACTGCAAGTGACAAAACCACAGAAGGGATCGGAATATTTAGCTGTTCAACGATATCTATCAAATTTTGAATAAAGGCTATGTTGTCTAAGTTACAAAAATACTCAAGAGGAAGAATCCTTTTCTCTGATTTTCTTTTATTAGCCCTACTGGCTAGACGTCCGGCCGCATCCGTTTTAAGTTTTTCCCAATTTTTAAGGGTGGCGTAAGAAATTGTTTCGTTTACCTGCATGTTCGCCATCTGCTATTTCCTCTCCGTTGAACTGCTACATAGATTTTCATTATGCTAAAAGCCTATTTATACCACACGCCGTAAGCCCGCATGGCTCATCGTATAATAGTATAATTTAACGCGGCACGTATAACAATCGAAAAATGCTCTTATGCAGGCAAAGTTCCGTCGTTTTACTCCTTTGACTCACACGCCAGCAGAACTATTCCGGCAAAGAGTATCGTGATACCAACCATTCCTGCGAAAGAAACATGCTCGCCCAGAAGCGCCGTTGAGAGCAGCCATGCGGTCATCGGCTCTGAGAGCGAAAGGGTGTAGGCCTTTCCCATTGTGATGCGGTGCAGCCCTGCGGTGAAAAGAAATATGGGAACTATGGTGGAAATTACGGACAGGGTGGCAAGCGCCAACATTCCACGAGGCACAAGTATCCACGATGCGTCGCCGAAAAGAAGAACGGGAAGAGCCATCACGGCTCCAAGCCCCAAGACCGCAGTGATAGTGTCATTGTGCGACCGTGCCGCTGCCATGCGCAGCCCCAGCCCCTCGAGCGCGTAGCCAAGTCCGGCTCCGAGCGACAGAAGCACGCCGAGAAGGTTGACTTTGACAGACGTATCCGCGTTTCCCATGAGAGCCAGCACGGAACAGCCCGCAACGGCCAAAAATGTGGCGAAATACCATCGGGCGGAAAGGCGTTCCTTGAAAACAACGGCTCCCATTATCCCCGCCATCGCAGGCGAAGAGCCTATTGCAATCATAGTGCCTATGGCGACTCCCGTAAGCCTCACACCCGAAAAAAATGTGAGCTGATACAGAAGTATCGAAGCCGCCGCAATAAAAACGCCCTTATTGAGCCACTTGCCCGAAAATGCTGAGCCCTTAGCGAAAAAAAGGTTTATCAGCACAATAAGAACACCCGACGCGACAAGTCTGGCAGAGCCTATAGAGAGAGAAGCCGCCCCCGGCGGAGTCAAAGCCTGAGTAGTCCCGGTGGTTCCCCAGCACATACCGGCGCCGATTACCAGAAGCGCACCGAAAAGTTCGTCCTTGTTAAACTTCACCATACAAAAATCAACTCCCGCTTCCTACAGGCCAAGGCAGCTTCACAACAATCTTCTTTATATGAGAGGGATCTGCGCCGGCGGAGACACCGGGCCTGTGCCCGTCCCACGGAGCCAAAAGCACGGCCATACCGGGACGCAGCAGAAAATTCTGCCCGCTACCGGAATAGAACGCAATATCGCGCTCCCCGTCATAAGGCACGCTCTCCGTCAAATCCTCAAGCGGCGCATAACCGATAAACTCCCGCCCGCAAAGCACAACCTGAAGATCCCACAAAATCCTGTGAGCTTCAAAAGGCGCCATGCTCTCGTCTTTCGTCTCATACTCGCCGAACCGCAAATCGAGGTTCGGAAAATCCATCTCCTTCAGCTCTTCAAACGAATACTCGCGCGCCGCCTTCAAAAAAGAGACAAGCTCGCAAAAAAGCGGCATCGCGCTTGGCACATTACATATCATATTTTCCAAAGAATCATAAAGCATTGTTCAAACCCCCAAAATTTTGTCAAATCCTCAAGGTAAAATCAGCAAAAAGCCAATCGCGGAAACACAGTCAATAGAAGTAGTATAACACTTACGAAACAAAATAATAAGGAGGCGTGGCCATGAAAAATGAACCCGTATACATAATCGGAGCAGGCAACCATGCGAAAATAGTCCTCTCAACCCTCAAGGCATGCGGCATGTGCTGCTGCGGAATCTATGACGACGACAAAAACCTTTGGGGCAAAACCCTTTGGAGCATACCGATACTGGGTCCCGTATCCGACATGCCGGACAGCGAAGAAACCATGGCCATCATTGCGATAAGCTCAAACCGCGTAAGAAAAGAGATCGCGTCAAAATTTAAAAACGTCTGCTGGCCCGTCCTCGTGCACCCGCAAACCTGCGTAGACAGCTCCGTACACATCGGACAGGGAACAGTAATATTCCCCGGCGCGCTCATACTGGCGGACACAAAAATAGGCGCTCACACAATAATCAACACAGCCGCAGTCATAAACCAAGACGCCCTTATAGGAAACTTCTGCCACATAGCTCCAAGCTGCACAATAGGAAACTCCGTCAAAATATTGGACGGCGCATTTGTCGGCATGGGAGCCACAGTCATACCCTACATCAGCCTTCATGAAAACGTCACGGTAGGCGCGGGCGCAACGGTAATAAAAGACTTGGAACAGGGCGGAATGTACGTCGGCAACCCGGCAAGAAGAATCATGCAGCCCGTGCTCGAAAAAAACTAAACCGAATTTTTACACTACGTAAAATCACGTTGACAAATGAGTTAGCTTGAGCTAATCTAAAATAGTTTTAAATAAGAGTGTCACGAGTACCAAAAAGAGAGAATAAAAAACAAAAAAGACAACCGGGAGGAAAATTAAAATGAAAACACAGGACAATCTCGCAACAGCATTCGCAGGAGAATCACAGGCAAACCGCAAATACCTCTGCTTCGCGGAACAGGCTGAAAAAGAAGGCTTCTCAAACATAGCGCGTCTTTTCCGTGCGACAGCCGAAGCTGAAACAATCCACGCATTCGCCGAATTCAGAGCCAAGGGCGGAGTAGGCACAACAGCCGAAAACCTCGTAGCGGCAAAAGAGGGCGAAACATACGAATTCACATCAATGTATCCCCCGATGATCGAAGACGCAAAGGCCGAAGGCAACAACGAAGCGGCCCGCATCTTCAACTACGCCAACGAAGCGGAAAAAGTCCACGCACGCCTCTACGATGAAGCTCTCGCCAACCTCGGCAACGAGCCCGAAGGCCAGGACTACTACCTCTGCCCCATCTGCGGATACATCCACAAAGGCAAAGAATCCACAACCCCATGCCCCATCTGCGGAGCCAAGCCCGCAATCTTCAAAAAGTTCTAAGCCGGAATAAATTTAACCCTACAAACGCCCCCCGCACAGAGCAGCCCGTGCGGGGGCGTTTTTTTGTATCGAAATGTCCGAGCGGACGTTTTCCAAAACGGCAGCCCGCCCGCTTATGAGCTTTGCTCTCTTTTCACCGGCGCGCTGAGGTCTGATGTCTGATTTTGAGATGCGGCGCGCTGCCTGCCTTTCTCTCGCTGAAAAATATAATTGACGTTATAATGTAGAGCGTTGCTTTTGTTGTATTCAAGCCAGTTTGGAGGGGTCGTGTATGGACTACCTGTTTATGAATGATGATGCTACACAGGAGGGGCTGCTTCATCTTTTGAATAATCTTGCCTGCGGCGTTGTTGTTTTTGAAGTGGGAGAGAGCAGCCGCGTGCGTATCAGGTATGTCAATGACGGCTATTACACCATGCTGAATACAACAAGGGAGGAGCGGCCGAAACGTTTTGTTGAGCATCCGCTGGAAGCTATACACTGCGACGACGTGCCGGGGATTATAGACGAACTTTCCGCTTCCATAAAGGAGGGGCGCGCGCTTAATTATTACATGCGCCTGCAAAACGGGAGGGGCTCATATACTTGGGTGAATATCCGCGCAAATGAGGTGGGCAGGCATGACGATGTGCTTGTTTTTTACGCGGTCTATTCTGATATTACGGAAGAGAGGCGCTTCCGTGAGAGGCTTGAGGAGGCTACGGCCACTCTCAAAGCGGCGGTGTCCTACTCGTCTCTGCATGCTTGGGAGTATTTTCCGAATGAGCGGCGAGTGGTCTTTATGTGCGAAAAAAATCCTCTCATTCCCTATCTCGGAGAATCGGTTTATTTTCCTGATAATTGGATAGAAGGCGGAATGGTGCACTCGGATGACGAGCCGATTTACCGCGCTATGTATAAAAAAATAGACGACGGAGCAAAGAGCGCCTCCTGCGATGCGAGAATAAAGTATCCCGACGGCTGGCATTGGGAAAGAATAAATCTCATCAGCATTTACGGCATAGACGGGGTTCGCACGAAGGTTATAGGCATCGCGGAGGATCTTGATGATTATAAGGAGCTTGAGACAAGATTCTCTATCGCCGCGGCTCAGTCAGGACTCACCACTTGGACTTATTATATCGTTGAAAAAAAGATGCTCATGGACACCGCAACCTCAAATATCCACAATTGTCCCACTGTTATCGAAAACGCCCCGGAAAACCTTTTCAAAATGCTCGCGGTTCACCCTGATGATGAGGCTTCCGTGCGTGAAACTCTGCAAGCCATTTCATCGGGGGCCAAGGGAGCCATCTGCGATGCACGCTGGCGTGAGGACGAGAACGGCTGGCGTTGGCGCCGTGTTTTTTACACTGTCATATTTGATAAAAACGACTGCCCCATAAAGGCAATCGGCTCTTCCATAGATATTTCGGAACAGAAGGAAGCGGAAGAAAAATACCGCAAGTACAAAGAGAGCGTTGCCGCAATAGCCCCGAATACTCTCGGATGTTTCAGGCTAAATATCACAAAGAACCTTTGCTATGACGGAACAAGCAGATACGCGGATATTCGCGCCCTCAACAAGGACGGCACTGCGGACAGTTTTCTCAGAACGCTGAAGAGCTTTATCCCCGATGTCTGCGAAAGGGAGAATTTTTCTTCGCTCTTCGCAAGAAGTTCGCTCATCACTGCGTTTGGACAGGGACGAACATTCCTTACAATGGATTACAAATCCTCCATGGAGAAAAAAACGCCAAAATGGCTCTGCACCTGTATAAATATGATAAAAAATCCGACTTCCGGCGACATAGAGGGGCTTATTTACGCCGTTGATATAAATGAGAAAAAGCTCGCCGAGCAAAAAACAAACAAGGAACTTGCCGCAGCCCTTAAGGCGGCAAAAACGGCAAGCGAAGCAAAGGGCGACTTCCTCTCGCGCATGAGCCACGACATGAGAACTCCGCTCAACGCAATAATCGGACTCTCCTCGCTTGCGATGGAAAATAAAACCGACGCGGCGGAAATGGCGTCCTACATGGAGAAGATAAACGCATCCGGCCAATATTTGCTCGGGCTTATAAACGACATTCTGAACATGTCCAAAATTGAGAGCAAAAAGATGAGGCTGAACCTTGATTATGCGGATGCCGACATTTTCTTCAAGACGGTCAAGCAGATAATAAACCCGATCATGAAGGCAAGAAACATAAACTTCTCCTTTGACATTGACGACTTCGGCAAAAAGTACATTCTCGTAGACGCCATACACTTGCAGCAAATTTTTATAAACCTTCTCTCAAACTCGGCAAAATTTACACCATGCGGCGGAAACGTATCCTGTACCGTAAAAATTATCGAAAACAGGAAGGGCAGTGTCGTCTCAAAAATGGTGTTCCGCGACGATGGGATTGGCATGAGCAAAGAATTTCTGACCCGCGTATTTGAACCCTTTGAACAGGAAGAAAGCGGATGTGGAGGAACGGGTCTGGGGCTCACCATAGTAAAAAGCCTGACGGAGCTTATGGGCGGCACTCTCTCCATCGAAAGTGAAAAAGGGCGCGGAACCTCGGTGACACTGACCCTTGAGATAGATGTGGCGGACACTCTTCCGTGCGGCAAAAACCTGAAACAATGCAACGCGGAGAGTCTCAAGGGAAAAAGAGTCCTTGTAGCGGAAGATCAGGAGCTGAACGTGCTTGTCGTATCAAAGATTCTCGAAAGCAGAGGCATTATCGCAGAGAGCGCGCCCAACGGATATGAAGTCTGCCGAAAATTTGAAGACGCGTGCGAAAATTACTACGACGCAATCTTAATGGACATAAGAATGCCTGTTATGAACGGCCTTGAAGCCACAAAGAAAATCAGAGCTATGAAAAGAAGCGATGCCCGCACCATTCCGATAATAGCAATGACGGCAAACGCTTTTGAGGAAGACAGAGAAATGGCAAAAAAGAGCGGAATGAACGGACATGCGGCAAAACCCATAGTGCCTGACCAGCTCATCGAGATGCTCTGCAGTCTGATAAAACATCAAAATAAACATTAGTATAATATAAAAAAATACAGATATTTTTTTTCATGCAATTAACAATTTTGTTACCCAATATTTACAAATAAATGTTGAAATCAATTTTTATAAGTGTTAAACTTAAGCAAATACAACAGAGTAAAAAATAGCGCGAAGGCCGGTGTACTGAATGTTGACCGAACAAAAGGGAGAATTTTTCCATGGACAGACAGACAGACAGACAGACAGACAGAGCATAGTCTGCATATAAAACGTCTGCAAGCCATTTCTGCCGAAATAACTGATAATGCCTACGATCTGATGAAACATTTTGATAAACATGACGAATCAGACCCATGTTGGATCTCGGCTTGCCGCGCAAGGGATTTATCAATAAGGCTGAAAAGGGCAATAGAAGAACTGCCGCACTAAACACCCCTCAACTCTGCTCCGACTCTTTCACCGAAAGCATAACCGCTTTCGCAGTACGATGCCCGCGCAAAAAACTCAAAATCCGCATAAGACAAGCTCCGGCAGCACACAGACAGAACACCGAACATACATTACATAAGCAGATATAACCCACAAAAATCCATTGTCCAAAATAAAACCCATATATTATGACGCAATAAGAACGGTAGGCGGCCGGAGAGCCAAAACGACGTTTTTCGTTTTGTGCGATAAGTAAGGCAGAAAATCTATGATTTTCGTAGCCGAACTTAGTTTTACCATCAATCACTTAGTGTGTTCATCAGAGAACCAAATCAGCGGTTTTCTGATTTGTGTGAATCGCTTAGTTTGTTCATCAGATTTTCGCCCTTATCGTCTCCCCGCAAGTTTTTGTAGTGCACCCCCTAAAGTAGACATCATAAATAACCAAACTATCTACCTA
>CAZBYL010000062.1:0-10733 GCA_964496275.1 uncultured Synergistaceae bacterium
TGTTAAGATTTCCGAAAAAACAGCAAAAGACTAGATCCTAAAAACGGAGTCCGAGAATTATCTCGGGCTCCTTTTTGTTGTAACGCTGAAGAAACTTTTCCGGCATATAAACCTCTAATATTTTCAATTTGCGTTACCTGCGTATCCAAAGCCCTGACAGCAATCCCTTATTACGAATTTGCACTGAACGCGTTTGCCATATAGAAAACTTTTAAATTCCTGCTCGCATCGGCTGCCGTAAAAATTGCGCTTCGAATCATACCAGACAATAAAATTTATCGTTATAATTCCTTAAAAACGTCGTTTTCCCATTGACAACACGGGGGCGATGTAATATCGTGTCTGGTGTTACGACCAGATACTAAATTGACTTCGGAGGGGTACTATGCGCTCAGAGCTAAAACGCAAACGGCATCAAAAGCTTATAAGTTTGATAGACGCTAACCCTCTGATGACAGACGAAGAAATAGCGGTTTCACTTGGAGTCAGCCTCAGCACTGTCAGACTTGACAGGGGGCTTCTTGCAATACCTGAACTTCGCGAGCGTATGCGCTCAATGGCAGAACATGCGACAAGCCGTTTGCAGTCTATGCGCTCGGATGAAGTAATAGGTGAGCTTCTGGAACTTGAGCCCAACGAGTGGGCTGTTTCAGTTCTCACCGCCTCACAGGACATAGCCTTTCGGCACACCGACCTTGTAAGCGACTACTACATATACGCTCAAGCAGCAACTCTCGCCATAGCAACAATAGGCGAGGATATGGTCATTGTCGGAACCGCCAGGTTGAGATATAAAAGGCCCGCCTACGTTGGTGAGAGAATACTTGCAAGTTCTAAGGTGGGAATCCACAAAGGCAACAAATATGTAGTAAGCGTCCATTCCAAAGTCGGAGACAGAGAGATTTTTGTCGGACGCTTCATAGTTGTTGCAAAAGATTATGCTGAAGAAACTCAAACGGAGGCGAAAAAATGCTGATAGCACTTGATGCAATGGGCGGAGATCACGCTCCCGAAGAACCATGTCAGGGTGCGATACTTGCATGCAGGGAGAATCCTCGTCTATCCATAGCCCTGATTGGCGATAAAGATAAAATTGAAGCTCATATCGATAAGGCTGAGCCAAGCATAAAGTCCAGGCTGAGCGTGGTGGAAGCCACAGACGTTATAAGCCCTAACGATTCTCCGTCGCTTTCGATAAGACGCAAAAAAAACTCAAGCTTGGTTGTAGGCTTTGAAATGGTCAGATCCGGAGAGGCAGCAGGCATAGTCTCCTCAGGAAGCACAGGAGCAATTGCTGCCGGGGGAGTTCTGCTGTTAGGCCGAATTCCGGGGATTGACCGTCCCGGTTTGGGCGCGATGCTTCCTGTTTTGAACAGACCTACTTTGCTGATGGATGTGGGCGGTACAGTCAGATGCAAGCCTATAAATCTCTTTCAGTTCGCTCAAATGGGCTCCATCTACATGAAACTGTTTCAGAATGTCGAGAACCCATCTGTTCGGCTGCTTTGCAACGGCGAGGAAATTACAAAGGGCGACGACGTAATAAGCGCGGCGCGCGAGCTGATAGAGGCCAGCGATTTGAACTACGAAGGATACGCCGAAGGCAGCGACCTTCCTAAAGGTATTTCCGATGTTGTTATTTGCGATGGATTCAGCGGCAATATACTGATAAAATTCGGAGAAGGTCTCGGAGAGCTCCTGAAAGGACAGTTTAGAGAAGAGTACACAAATCACTTGCTCCCTAAAATTGGTCTTATGTTCATGTGGCCGGCGATGAAAAGGGTGTTGGGGCGTTTTGACTGGGAAAAGGTTGGAGGCTCACCGCTTCTTGGTGTGAACGGTACTGTTATCAAAGTGCACGGCCGTTCAAAACGTAATGCAATATCCTACGCTCTGCTGGGAGCGGCCAATTTCGTTAACCGCAACGGTGTTGAGAGAATAAGAGAAGAAATAGCAGGAGGAAATGATTGATGTCATATATAAACGGCTTCCCCGCCAAAATAGCGGGAACCGGGAAGTATCTTCCAAGCAGAATTATGCTAAACAGTGATTTTGAAAAAATAGTTGATACGAACGATGAATGGATTGTAGAGCGCACAGGTATAAAATCACGCCACTTTGCGGAAAAAGGACAGCAGTGCAGTGACCTTGCTTATTTTGCGGGAGTCGAGGCACTGAAGGACGCCGGTATATCCGCTGCCGATATCGATATGGTACTTGTAGGAACGAACTCGCCTGAGTCGATGTTTCCGAGCGTTGCGTCGAAGGTTCAGGATCGTATAGGCGCTCACAGTGCCGGTGCGATGGACATACATGCGGGGTGCACCGCCAGCCTCTCGGCTATGTCGGTAGGCGTGTCCGGTATCGCAACCGGGATATGGAAAAACGTGCTCGTCATAGGAGCCGAGGCTTTTGAAGATATATTGGACTGGACTGACAGAGGAACCTGCATACTTATGGGCGACGGAGCCGGAGCATGTGTGCTGACTGCGTCGGAAGAAGACGGCCCATGCTTTGTTGCTGCCGATTTTAAGTCGGACGGCAGCAAGCATGACATTCTTGCCTACGCAAGCGCATCTGAGGGAGCGCCCAAGACATTTCAGATGAAGGGGCACGAAGTATTCAAATATGTAAATAAAGAGCTTCCTCCATTTATCGGCAATTTTTGCCGCGATTCAGGAGTGGAGCCGCAAGAGGTCGATTTTTGGGTTCTCCACCAGGCAAACACAAGAATAATTGACTCAGTGTTCAAGCGTCTGGGAGTTTCTACGGACAGAACGCTGCTGAATTTAGAAAAATACGGCAATACCTCCGCTGCTTCACTGATGATCGCTCTCGACGAATCAATGAAAGCGGGACGAATAAAGAGCGGTGAAAAAGTTTGTTTTATAGCATTTGGCGCTGGAATGACCCTTGGTGGTATGCTGTACGAAGCATAATAATATCGGAAGTATTTTAAGACAGGTGATATCATGTTTGAGAATAACAGAATAACGAAACTACTTGGAATTAAGTTTCCGATAATACAGGGCGGAATGGCATGGGTTGCGGATGCAGACCTTGCAGCAGCAGTGAGTAATGCCGGTGGTTTGGGCATAATCGCGGCGGCCAATATGCCTCCTGAACTTCTGGAAGCACAGATAATTAAAATAAGAACACTCACTGACAAGCCTTTTGGGCTTAACATCATGCTTATGTCTCCTACTGCAGACGATGCCCTTGAGATTGCCGCGAGACTTCGCGTTCCTGTCGTGACGACAGGCGCGGGAATGCCCGGAAAAGTCATTGAAAGGCTGAAACCGTTGGGTACTGTCGTTATGCCGGTAGTCCCGTCTTCGTCTCTTGCGGACAGGGTCGAAAAACAGGGTGCGGATGCTGTTGTTGCGGAAGGCAGCGAAGCTGGAGGGCACATAGGCGAGGTAAATACCATGACCCTGATTCCTCAGGTCGTTGATGCCGTCTCCATTCCCGTCATAGCGGCGGGCGGTATTGCGGATGGGCGCGGCATGGCCGCTGCATTTGCTCTTGGAGCGTGCGGTGTGCAGGTTGGCACAAGATTTGTATGTGCATCTGAGTGTAACGTTCACATAAATTACAAAGAAAAAATAGTAAAAGCGGGAGACCGTGCGACGGTGGTAACCGGCAGATCTCTTGGACATCCGGTGCGTGGGCTTAAAAATAAGCTGTCAAAGCAATTTGAAATCCTTGAAAAAAATAATGCGCCTGCCGCTGAAATTGAGGCATTGGGTGCTGGAAAACTTAGAAATGCCGTTGTAGACGGAGATACGGAATGGGGTTCTCTGATGGCGGGACAGTCTGCAGGACTTGTTAAGGCCATTGAACCCGCCTCGGCGATAATTGAAGATATCATTCGCGGCGCCGTAAAAGAATCAGAAAAAATTGCGAGGTTTTGCGAATGAATTATGCTCTGATATTCCCGGGACAGGGTGCACAGAGGCCGGGTATGGGGAAAGAGTTTTTTGACAGATATTCCTCTGCTGCGGACGTATTTAAGGAAGCCGATGACGCCTTGGGTTTTGCTCTCAGCGAGATAATTTTCGGAGGAACGCCGGAAGAACTTGCGCACACTACAATAACTCAGCCAGCAATACTCACTGTGAGTATTGCTGCTTACAGGGCGTTGGAAGAGGAGCTCGGCATAACACTTAATCCCGTATGTGCAGCCGGACACAGTCTCGGCGAATACACATCGCTCGTTGCCACGGGCGCGCTTTCGCTTGCGGACGGTGTCAGACTTGTACATCTTCGCGGACGCCTTATGCAGGATGCCGTTCCGCTCGGAGTAGGTGCAATGGCAGCGGTAATCGGCCTTACTCTCGATGAAGTCAAAGAAGTCTGCCTTGAATCTGCGGACGGCGAAGTCTGTCAGGCCGCGAACGTAAACGCACCCACTCAGGTTGTAATATCAGGACACAAAGGCGCTGTGGACAGGGCTGTCGCGGCAATAGAGAAAAAAGGAACAGCCAAGGTTGTTCCGCTGAGAGTCAGCGCTCCTTTTCACTGCGACCTTATGCGCCCGGTTGCCGACGAGCTGAACGAGGCATTTGCCAAAATAACATGGAACAAACCGAAATGCAAAATAGTCGCGAACTCCACGGCAACGGCAATTGATACAATTGATGAGATAAGAAAAGCTCTATACATGCAGACATTCTCACCGGTTCTATGGGCACAGAGCGTTTTGACAATGGAATCACTTAACCCGGAAGTGTACATAGAACTCGGACCCGGAAGCGTTCTTTCCGGACTTGTTCGCAAAATATGCAAAGGCAAGAGGCCATATCCTATATCAGAAGTAAAAGAACTCCTTGCCGCAGCGGAAATCTTGAGGGGGTAAAAGTGATGAAAACGGCCCTTGTAACGGGAGCGGGAAGAGGAATAGGAAAAGCTATAGCTCTTGAGCTTGCAAAAGACGGGTGCGCTGTTGCCGTAAACTACAACCGCTCCGCAGACGCGGCTGAAGCCGTAGTTTCACAAATAAAAGAGGCCGGCGGCGTGGCTATAGCAGTAAAGGCGGATGTGGCCTCTGCCGATGAAGTAAAAGCGATGTTCAAAACCGTGACGAACGAACTTGGAGCCGTAGAGATTTTGGTGTGCAATGCGGGAGTCACAAAAGACAACCTTCTGATGAGAATGAAAGACGAAGAGTGGAACGATGTAATATCTGCTGATCTTACGTCTCTTTTTTACTGTGCCAAAGAGGCTCTCAGACCGATGTTGAAGGCCCGCGGCGGCAGAATAATAGCAATCAGCTCCGTAACAGGGTTGGTAGGCAATCCGGGTCAGTGCAATTATTCGGCGGCAAAAGCGGGAATGACCGGATTTGTTAAGAGTCTGGCCCGTGAAATAGGTTCTCGAGGAATAACGGTTAACGCTGTTGCTCCCGGATACATCGAGACCGACATGACATCCGTACTTCCCGACGAAGCACGTGAGGCAATGACAAAAAATATCCCTGCCGGAAGAACAGGAAAGCCCGAAGATGTTGCAAAGGCGGTTGCATTTTTAGCCTCGGATGGTGCATCATATATACATGGTCAGGTAATCGCGGTTGACGGTGGAATGACAATGTAGTCAGTAGGTTTTACGGCAGCGCAAGCAGCCTAAAACATAAATTGTAATATATTGAAAAAATATCTTGGAAGGAGGTGAACTGCATGAAAATGGAAGAAGTACAGGCAAAACTTAAGGAGATCGTAATTGAGCGCCTTAACGCAGAAGAGGATCAGATTAAGCCGGAGGCGTCATTTGTTGAGGACCTCGGAGCCGACTCCCTTGATATCGTTGAACTCATTATGGGAATCGAAGAGGAATTTGAAATTGAGATCCCCGATGAAGACGCAGAAAAGCTCACCACCGTCGGCGAGGCAATGGCCTACGTCAAGACGAAACTTGGTGCTGAAGACTAATTAAAATACCGCTTGGGGGGCTTTTTGCCCCCCTTGGTATGGAGGGACGCCTATGAGAAGGGTAGTAATCACAGGTGTCGGTGCGGTGACACCGATAGGACTTGGAAAAGAAGAATTTTGGAAGGCCCTTGAAGAGGGCAAAAGCGGAGTAGACTACATCACTCTCTTTGATACAAAAGACCACACAACAAAAATTGCAGCGGAAATAAAGAATTTTAACCCAGAAGAGTGGCTGGACAAAAAAGAAGCCCGCCGCACGGATAGGGTTCTCCATCTTGCCACAGCGGCGGCCGACATGGCTGTGAAGGATTCAGGGCTTGATGTCGAGACTTTGGACAAGAATATGTTCGGTGTCTATATAGGCACAGGCGAAGGCGGTATAGGAACAATAGAAGACAATTTCCGTACCCTGTACGAAAAAGGCCCGAACCGAGTCAGCCCGTTTTTGGTACCGATGATGATAACAAATATGGCTGCTGCCTATGTCGCCATACGCTATGGTGCAAAAGGCCCCAATATGGCTGTTGTTACGGCATGCGCTTCTGCTGTCAACAGCATGGGCGAGGCTTATAACTGCATTATCCGCGGAGATGCCGACGTGATACTTACGGGCGGTACGGAAGCTCCCATCACATCAATCGCGACAGCCGGATTTGCGTCGCTCAAGGCTCTGGCAAACAGAAATGACGACCCCGCTCACGCGTCACGCCCATTTGATGCCGGACGTGACGGATTTGTCATAGGAGAGGGAGCCGGCATGCTTCTATTTGAAGAGTATGAACACGCCAAGGCTCGTGGGGCTCACATATATGCGGAGGTAAAGGGATATGGCATTACATGCGATGCTCACCATATCACCGCGCCCGACCCTGACGGCGATGGGGCATATCGCTCCATGAATATGGCTGTTAAAAAGGCCGGATGGAATCCTGATGAGATAGACCTTATCAACGCACATGGTACGTCGACCCCTCTTAATGACAAGATGGAGACAATAGCCATCAAACGTCTGCTTGGCGAACATGCAGCAAAGGTGCTTGTGCAGTCTACAAAATCAATGGTGGGTCACTCTCTTGGTGCAGCCGGAGCCATTGAAACAATTGCGGCTCTTATGGCTTTTGAAAAGGGGATTGTGCACCCTACAATAAATCAGTTTGAGAAGGATCCTGACTGTGATCTTAATGTGGTTCCCAACCACGCCGTTAAGGCCGACGTCAAAAAGCTCCTTGTCAACAGCTTCGGATTTGGCGGGCACAACGGAGTCCTGGCGCTGGAACGCATCGAGGCATAAAATGGACAAGGTAAAGGATCGCGAGCACAATCTCCGCGCCTTTCAGCAGAAAATAGGGTACACCTTCGAAAAAACGGAACTACTGGAAGAAGCTCTGACACATTCATCTTACGCGAATGAGTCCGGGCTTCTCAGCTTTAACGAAAGGCTGGAATTTCTCGGCGATGCGGTTTTAGAGCTTGTAACATCGGAAAAACTATATTCCGACCACCCAAAACTTGCAGAGGGTCAGCTTACGCACCTTCGTGCACAGTTGGTCTGCAAAAACAGCCTAAGCCAGTGGGCGGACCATATAGGTCTCTCTCCTCTGATCAGAATAGGAAAGAGTCTTATTAAAAATGGGCCGACGCAATCCATGGGAGCCGACGCCGCGGAGGCGTTATTCGGTGCTGTATTTCTTGAAAGCGGATACATAAGTGCGAAGAGTGTGATATTAAAATTTCTGGAAAACCAGAAAGAACTTGCATCTCTGGACTCAGTGGATCCTAAGACGGAGCTGCAGCTGCTTCTACAGAGAAAGAACTTCGGTGTGCCGTACTACAAAACTATAGACAGAAAAGGTCCAGACCACGCATTAAATTTTAAAGTCCAAGTTACGCTTGGAGACAGGATACTTGCGGAAGCGTGGGGGACAAACATACAGGAGGCCGAGTTTAAAGCGGCCGAATTTGCTTTGGAAAGAATAGGAAAGAAAAAATCTAAATAGAGCAACATGGATTTACCAATAAGACACCCTGTTTTTGACCGGTCTGGCTTATATTTTTACTGCTGCAAAGACCCTTTGATGCAGCATCTGCTTGTGAAAAAACATAAAATTCAACCTTCGTATGAAAAGAATTGTTACCTGAAAAAAATGGGACAGAGGGTAAGCGTTTGACCACACCCCAGCTCTGTCTCATTTTTGCCATTCAACTTAACGAAAAGAAGAGCTCTAAATTTCACTCCCTCACCTCGTGATAAATCCCCAACCTAATTGAATCAAAAATCAGTGCTTATCAAAAAATAGTAATGAATATTTATTTTTTCATGTCATGATGTCGTGTGCACTATTATAAATAAAATAGTGTCTGTATATGCAACTCGTTAAAATGATTGACATGTTATTTGTATTCGTTGTAATATCTAATAGGTTATTAAGATAAGTGATAAATTATTTCTCACTCTTTTCAAACCTAATATATAAAAAAGCAATATATCTGAATCGTGTTTATGAGGAATATGAATATGCTATTTTTTAATTTTACAATATGTTTTGCTCTTAGTATGTGCTGGTTTTGTGTTTTTTAATGGTGTTTCTATGAAAATACTTTGCGTTTAGATATTTGAAAACTAATTTGACAAAGATAAGGAGTGGTTTTTTTGCGTTTTTCAACCGACAGCTTGGATCATGATGACAGCCAGAATGGACATTCAGCTCGCAAAAGATCCTCGAAGCAGGCAGAGGTTAACCTTGATGTAGTGAGAAGGTCACGCGGAATTTCTCAAAGAGAGCTTGCCGACAAGCTTAATCTGTCTCAGCCGGCAATTTCAAACATCGAAACTTGCGGCAATTGCAGACTCGATACGCTCAAAAAATTTGCTGACGGAGTTGGCGGAAAGTTGGAAATAAAGATAAAGTTCCCAGACGGCGTCTCTTATAAGCTTTGCAGCAAAAATTAGTTTTAAAGTTATAGATCATCTGGTTTTATACCTGTTGCTCGTAGTGCTCTCTCGCTGTGCAGCACGTATTTTTAGGTCAGTGCCATAGTTTTTTGTTTATGTGTAACGTTTCCCTAAAAGTAGAAAATACGTATAATAACTTATTGCAACCGATTGCATAAAAATTGTTTCCGATGTATAATCTCCACCAGTGAGATGAGTGCGGAGGTGACGGGATGATACGTATGTCAAATGAAGTTCGCTTTTATATTTTTTCTTTCATTCCGCGCTGCGGGTTTATATGTTATTTTTCGGGACTGTCCATTTAGGGCGGTCTCGTTTTTTTTACAAACTAAGGAGGGGTCAAATTGGCAGAGCTTAAGGAAAAAGCACAGTTGATGAGTACTCAGGACTTGATAAGAGTTATTCGAAGAATCGCGAACGAAATAGTGGAGCACAACAAGGGTACGGAAAATATGATCCTTGTAGGCATTCACAGGAGGGGAGTGTATCTTGCCCGCCGTATTCAGAAGATAATCGAGGATACGGAGGGGACAAAGGTTCCCTGCGGAGAGTTGGATATCACTCTGTACAGAGACGACCTCACCACTCTTTTTGAGCAGCCTATGGTTCACAGCACGAGAATGCCGCAGGATATATCTGGCAAGAAGGTTTTTCTTGTGGACGACGTCCTATATACAGGCAGGACAGTGCGCGCTGCCCTCGAGGCTCTTGTCGATTTGGGCAGACCTTCCCAGGTTCAGCTTGCGGTTATTATAGACAGGGGACACCGGGAGCTTCCGATCCATGCGGATATATGCGGTAAGAATGTTCCTACCGCAAAGAACGAAGTGATAGAGGTGCGAGTGGAAGAGCTTGACGGAAAGGACGAGGTGGTAATCTGTGAACGCGATGCCTAGCGAAATCGGACAGCATGTGTGGAGACATAAGAACGTTATAGATCTTGACTGTTGGAGCAGGGAGGATCTCTATTTTCTCCTTGACCAAGCGCGCCACATGGAGAATGTTATGGACAGGCCGATTAAGAAGGTCCCTGTTCTTCGCGGAAAGATGTGCGTGAATCTTTTCTTTGAGAATTCAACCCGCACAAGGGTTTCTTTCGAGCTTGCGGAAAAAATGCTGTCGGCGGACGTGGTAAACTGGTCAGTTTCCGGTTCAAGCCACGCGAAGGGCGAAACCATGAGAGACACGGCCTGGACTTTGGAAGCCATGGGCGCGGACATTGTGGTAATGCGCCACGGCGCGGTCGGAGCTGCCCAGTATCTTGCATCAAAGCTAAAGCGGGCAATCGTGCTTAATGCGGGTGACGGTACACACGCACACCCGACACAGGCATTGCTTGACCTTTATACGGCATGGAAGCACCTCGGCAATCTTGAGGGGAAGAAAATAGCACTTGTCGGCGACGTGCTTCACAGCCGAGTGGCGCGCAGCGACGTTATAGGATTTAAGACAATAGGCTGCGACGTTGTTCTTTCCGGACCGCCTACGATGATGCCGCGCGATGTGGAAGCTCTCGGCTGCAAGTATGAGAAAGATCCGAGAAAGGCCGTTGCCGACGCGGATATGGTTTATCTGCTGAGAATACAGAGAGAGAGACAGCAAGACGGTCTCTTCCCGTCCGTAGACGAGTATCACACATGGTGGGGAGCTGACAATGAACTGATGTCCTATGCCAAGCCGGAAGCTCTGGCGATGCACCCGGGGCCTATCAACAGGGGTGTCGAAATAGCGTCCGAGGTTGCGGACGGTCATCAGAGCGTAATTCTTGAACAGGTGCGTTCCGGAGTAGCTATCCGCATGGCGCTTCTGTATCTCTGCGGAGGGGGCGCAAGATAATGGAAAAAATATTA
>CAZBYL010000063.1:0-10588 GCA_964496275.1 uncultured Synergistaceae bacterium
ATTTGTAGTTTTGTTCCCCGCGAATGTGCAGTTTGTAATGACGGGACGGCTGCTTATCTTATTAAGGATCGCCCCGCCGGTAAACTGGGCGGTGTTGTTGATGAACGAGCAGCCTGTGATTATGGGATTGCTTGTTGTATTTGCTATAGCCCCGCCATATGCGCCTGTGGATTTGTTCTCTCGGAAAACGGTATTCTTTATGACGGGCGAGCTATTATTGTTACTTATTCCCACACCTGCGCCATTACCACTATTTTTATAGAACGTGCAGTTTGCAATAGTCGGGCTGCTGCTGCTGGACGTGCTGCCGTTGGACATGCCGCCGCCGTTGTCACCCTTTGCTCCGGTTAATGTAAAGCCGTCGAGTACGGTGTCCGCGGATGTCGCGTCGTTACCGCCTTTGACGATACTGAAATTACCGCCGTTGCCGTTCAAAATCGTCGCATGGTCCGCGCTCATCGGGTATGCCATCATACTGTGTATATCACGCGACGCGATTGACGTTTCGTCACCTTTGAAGCCGCCGTAGACTTTGGCTTTTGCCGTGAGGTTCAGAGCTGCGCTGCGTTCGTATTCGCCTGCCTTGACCCAGACTTGGACGCCGTCGTCCGCACTTGCGGCGGATTGGTTGATAGCAGTTTGCAGGTCACCGGAGGCATAGGCATATTCCCAGCTTGAACCTCGCGGGTGATCTATCGTTCCTGCACTGCCGCCCTCAACGGTAACATAAATAACATTGTCAGGCCCGGTGACAGCCTCCGACCTCATCATTAAAAAAGACGCCGCCGCGATAAATAATACCGCCGTCAGGATATAGAGGTTGAAACGTTTGCTGCGGAGAGTGTTTTTGCCCGATGCCGGACTATCCGACACAGGTCTGTTTGCGTTGCCATCAGTTGAGTGTTCCATTATCATTCCTTCTCGGAAAAAATATTCAAAACCGACAAGCCGCCGATGCAATTATACGCCTGTGTTTGTTTTACGGATATATAATAAAAAATATTTCCGCTAAAAATCAGATTCAATGCTTATGCCGCCGCACCGCCCGCAATAATTATCCCAGATAAATTTCATCAGCCTGTATGTCGCCTGCGGTTCAGCAAACAGCCCCCGAGGGCGAGAGTAAAGTCAAGGGCAAGAGCAGGGGCAAAGTCAAGAGCAAGGGTGTAAAGTCAAAAACCAAAGGTCAAGTGCACCCCTCATCCGTCTGCGGAAGTCCATCCGCAGCCACCTTCTAGGTGTAACAACCGGCCGATTCGCACAAAACGCAAAAACATCGTTTTGGCTCTCTGGCCGCCCACAAAGGGGGAAGGCTTTGAAAACACCGGCCTGTATAAATTGGACACGTCGGAGGTTTTTCTTGTTCTTGAATGTTTCACAAACTGAACAAATTCAAAAAACTATAGTCAAAAGCAAACTTACCGCATATTAAACAACGCTTTTAAAGCCTTCCCCCCGTTGTAGGGAAGGTGGCGGCGGACGCTTTTCCGCAGACCGTTAGCAAGAGATATTACAAATATGTAATGATTAGTATTGATTTTTTCATTACATATTTGTATAATGATCTCAAGAAAGGGGTGTCGGATATGGCACATGCGGTGAATGTAAACTTTCGTATGGATGAGGATTTGAAGAAGAGCATGGAGTCGGTTTGTTCGGAGATGGGGCTTTCCATGACCGCTGCATTTACGATTTTTGCAAAGAAAGTCAGCAGAGAGAAGCGCATCCCATTTGAGATTTCGGCCGACCCTTTTTACTCGGAAAGCAATATAAGACATTTAGAAAATATTATGCGTAACATAAAAGAAGGCAAGGCACACTTCACCGAACACGAGTTGATTGAGGCGGAGTAATTTATATCGTTTCCTGCCGAGGGCACTATGACGATTAGGAGGGAGGGCTGAAACAGCTCTCCTTTTTTTGTATTATCATAATCTCCGTACATGCCAATAATCCGCAGACTCGTGAGGGGGCGCTTTTGGGTTTGATGAAGGCTTAGAGGATTTTTATTTTCCCTTCCTGTCCGATGCTCTGTTTATGGTATTTCTTCCAACACCGGGAGGTTTTCTTCGGCGGGGGCTTTTTTGGGTTCTTCGGCTTTTATTGTGACGCTTGCGCTGTTTCCTGCGTCGTCTGTTACGGAGATTGTGTGGCGGCCTTTTTTCATTTTCCAGAATAGGCTTTTGCCGTTTTGTTCTTCTATGAGTGTGCCGTCCGCGAACCAGTAGAGGGAGCCGCTGCCTCCTTCGGCTATCAGGGGGAGGCGGTCTCTTCCTTCGGCTATTTCGTAGACGCCGCTTTTTCTCGGTGAGATTATCGTGATGCTGTCCTGTATTTTTTCTTCTCTGTTTTTGGCATCGGCAAAGAAACCTTCCAGCTCAGGCGGCCATTTTATTGCGGCGCGCCCGTTTTCCATGACGTGGAGCGTGCAGGTTTCCGTTGATGATACTCCCTCGATGAAGAGTCCTTTTGAGGTTTGCGGGCATAGGGAGCTTACCGCCATTCCGGATAGGGAGCAGACGGGGCGGGTTTTTACGTTTTTCGGGAGGTCAAACCATTTTGCGCCGCGCGGGGTGAGTTTTCTCATTATGCGAACCGCCGCGGGGGCGGCCGTTTTTAGGCCCACTAAGGCTTGGCCGGGTTTGCCTGATGGGTCTCCGAACCATACTGCGAGTGTGTATTTTTTTGTTACTGCAGCCGTCCATGCGTCGCGCATTCCGTAGGATGTGCCTGTTTTGAAGGCTATGTTTGTGCCGTCCTCACCGAAGATTTCTTTGTATAGGGGCATGAGTCTGCCTGTGTCTTTCAGTATGTCGAGCACCAGGGCGCAGGCGGCGGGGGATATTTGGCTGTTTCCTTTTTCCGTTTTGTCGGCTTCCGTCCATTTCAGCGGCGCGTCGCTGCCTTTTTCCGCAAGCGCTCTGTATGAGTGAGCGAGTTCGAGCGGGGTTATTTCGCAGCCGCCCAGCGCCAAGCTGTCTCCGTACCAGTCCGCGTCATGGGTGAAGTGTGTGAAGCCGAGCCGTCTGTATAGGTCCATGGTGCGGCGGCTGCCTTCGTTTCTCATTGCGCGCACGGCAGGGACGTTGAGCGAGTCGGCGAGAGCTGCGCGAACCGTGACGGGGCCTCTGTAGTGTCTGTCGTAGTTTCGCGGCGCGCCGCCGCCCATGAGCATGGGGCTGTCCGCGGTCATTGTTTCGGGGGTGAGGCGGCCGGATTCAAATCCGAGCGCGTATATGAAGGGTTTGAGTACGGAGCCGGGGGATCGCGGCGAGTCTGCGCAGTCCACCCATGATGCGTCTGTGAGTGTGTTTTCTCTTGCGTTGCCGATGTAGGCGCGGACGGCTCCGGTTTCGTTTTCGACGAGCACCGCCGCCGCCGTGACAGAGTAGGGCAGGGCGTTCAGCGACATTGTGAGTTCTGTTTTTATGATTTCCTGCGCCGTTCTGTCGATGGTTGAGCGAATGCGTCCGAAGCGGTCGCGGTTTTGCAGCACCCCGCTGTTTTTGACGACCATTTCTGATGCCATTCTGTATTCTCCCGGTATTGCGTTTCGTTCTTTGGGGATTGTTTCGGCTTTTGCCCTTTCGATTTCGGCTTTTGTTGCGGCGCCCCGTTCCGCGAGTGTGTCGAGCAGGCGGTTTCTGAGTTCGAGAGCCCGTTTTGGGTGTCTGTCGGGTCTGTAGTATGAGGGGCCTCTGAGTATGCCGATAAGGAGCGCGGCTTCCGCAAGAGAGAGGTCTGCCGCCGGTTTTGCGAACCATGCGAGGGATGCGGCCTCTACCCCCCTTATGTTGCCTCCGAAGGGGGCGCGGTTTAGGTAGAGTTCGAGTATTCCGTCTTTTGTGAGGAATTGTTCGAGCTGCCACGCCTGCCAAAATTCTATGAGTTTGTTGGGTATGGTCCTTTTTCTCTCTATCGCAAGGCGTATTACCTGGCTTGTGATGGTGGAGCCGCCCGAGATTGTTTCGCCGGAACGGCTGTTTTGCAGCGCCGCGCGGATTATTGCGGCGGCGTCTATTCCTCTGTGTGTGTAGAAGCGTCTGTCCTCGAGCGCGACCGCTGCGGCAGGGAGCCAGCGTCCCATTTTTTCCAGGGGTATGGGCATAGACCACTCTTCCTGCGAGGAGAGGGTTCCCGTCATGGGTCTGCCGCTGCTGTCTGTCACGACGGCCGAGACTTGCCATGTGCAGACTTTTTTGTATGGGAAGGAGAGTGTGAGGAGCAGCATTCCGCATAGAAGGAAGAGAAGGGGGGCCGTGCTTTTGCTTTTTTTCGCGGACACCGCAAGTTTTTTCAGTTGTTCCGACGCAGCGGTAATTATTTTTTTCAACTTGCGTTTCCCCTCTCTTTTTAATTTTTCGGTTTGAGACTCCGCACACCGCAAGGTTTGAGCGCGGTGTGCGGAGTTTTTGTCTGCCGCGAGGTCTGAGAACAGAGTTTTGCGGCGGCAGAGCTAAGGTGCGCGGCGTTTGAAACGGATTTTGACGTTTCGCAGCATGGCCGCGTGCCGGTAGAATTTTTCGGGCGCGATTTACTTTTCTCTTGTTATTTCCATTTTGCCGCCGCCCGTGAGGCTTGATACGGCAGGGTCGTACATACATTCCGCGGAGGTTTGCGGTACTGTGAATTTGCCTTCCGTCACGGCACGAAGCGACGCACGCCAGACTATCGGTTTTTCAAGGCGGTTTATGTAGAGGATAAGGCGGTCGTCTCTGGCTTCGGCTCTGATGTTTGCGCTCTCCGCCATGTCCTCATCGTTCCCTCTGTTTTGCGCAGTGTATGACGCTTTTTCAATTTCAAGCCCTGCGGCAAGGGGCATGACGACTACGACTTCTTTGAGCGCGCCGGCCTTGGGCTTGACGGTTATCGATGCCGTGAGCGCTGTGCCCCGCTTGATTTTTTCCCCTGCGGCGCGTCCGTTTCTGTCCGATAGGGAGACTCGGACTTCCACGCCGCTGTCACTGTTTTTCACCGGAACGGCCGGTACGCCGTGTACGCTCCAGGCCGCAAAGAGTTGGGATTTTCCGCTGTTTTCCGCTGTCACAGTACCGGCCTTTTTGATGTATGGCGCGGCTTTCGGATTTTTCGCGTCCACAGCGCCGATATTTTTGCCGTCCGCTGTGAGAGTTCCCTTAGGTTCCGCGGGCATTTGCGCGGCGCGGAAGTATTTTGACAGAGCAAGCATGGAGATTCCCGCCTCCTGCGTGTTGTAGTATTTTACATGTTTCAGCTTTTCCGTAAGAGAGACCGCCGCAGATACCGCATCGGCTCCCTTTGGGTCTATGTGGCAGTATGCGAGAAGCGCCAGACCGGCGTTTCTTATGTCGGAATCGTAGTTGTTCGTTCCGCCCGGGACTTTTTTCAATATTTCAAGCTTTTTGCCGAGGATTGCGGAAGCCTCTTTCTTCTGCCCCGCTGCGGCATAGGCGGAGGCAAGGTAGAGTCTGCCCGATGAGTCGAGGGAGCCCGATTTGTCTCTTATGCTCTCCATCCAGCCGAGCGGCGCGTCTTTTGCGAGGGCCAGCACGTAGCAGGCGTAGGCGCGCCGTGTGAGAGTTTCGCGCCACTGCTCTTCGTTGTTCGGATTTTCCGGCGATACGGAGAGCAGGCGGCGCACGTAGGTCATCGCCTGTTTCATCGTCTCTCCGGGAACTCTTATTCCGGCGCGCTGCGCCTCTGTCAAAAGGTGCGCCGCGTATATCGAGTCAAAGGGCTCGGACCATGATTCGCCCTGCCAGCTTACAAAGCCGCCGTCGTAGTTTTGCAGTGCGTAGATTTTTTCCAGCCTCTTCATAAGAGACGCGCGAACCGCCTTGTCATTGGCAAGCGCGGGGTCTGCGGCGCGGGCTATGTCCTGACCTACAAGGAGCGGCCACGCGGAAGATGTTGTCTGCTCAAGGCAGCCGTGCGGATATGTAATGAGGTAGGAAGCAAGCTCGGACATCCCGACAGAGGGCATTGCGGAGAGCAGCACGGTTCCGCCGAACGTACCGCTGTACCAGCCGCTTGGAATGTTCATCGCAAGTTTTTCTCCCGGCTTCACCACGTAGTAGCCGCTCTTGGACGCTCTCGGCGCGGCAGGGCGCACTGCTATTTCTATATTTGATTTTTGAGTGCCGCCGCTCCATGACGTTATGTAGGTGACATCCGCCTTGCCCGCGCCCTCCGCCTTAAACGCGAGGGGGAAAAATACCGATTTTCCCGGCGCTATGTCCGCTCTGTACTCGGATTTTCCGATGAGCTTCAAGGGGCCCTTTGTCTCTATCTTTAATGATACGGAATCCGCCTTTGATTTCTTGTTGAAAATCTGGCAGGGTACGGAAATTTCGTCATTCGGCGCAAGTATTCTTGGCAGAGACGGCTCCGTTACAATGTCCCTGTTTATATCCACGGGGCGGCTTGCGCTTCCGCTTTTATCCTCGGTCACAGCGACCGCGATAAGGCGCGCCCGACCCGCAAATTCCGGCACGACAAAGGAGAAATCACACTTGCCCGATGCGTCGCTTCTCACCGTTTTGGCAAGAGAGAGCATTTTGAACCGCTTTGCCTGCACCGGGTTCAGACTGGAATTTTTCATCGCCATGGAGTCAGGCGCGCCGCCTCCCGCGATAAGCAGAGGCGTTTTCTTTGACTCCGGCGCGATGAGGGCGTTGTAGAGGTCGTATGTCTCCACGCCGAGACGCTTCTTCGCTGTGAAGAATTTCCACGGGTCGGGCGTCTCATAGTCTGTAAGGCCCAAAATGGCCTCATCCGTAAGCATCACGGTGATATTCGCCGCAGCTCCGCTGCCCTTTGAGTTTTTAACCGTGAGGGAAAAATCATTCTTGCCCGGCATTATCCTGCCGAAATCCCTTATCTCCACATTGAGCTTTGAATCTCTGTTGTCAACGGCAAGCAGAGCGGCTCCGTAGGCGCGTGAGCTTCCTCCGTCCTTCTGTCCGCGCACCGCGTGTGCCGTTATCCAGCCGTTCGGAAGCATATCCTCCGTAATCTTGACGGAAAGCTCCGTTTCCTTGCCCTTCATCTGAACAACCTTGCGGCTGACCACCTTATATGTCTCTATATTGAGCATAAGCGAGCCTGAAAAGGGTGCAGAGACCTTGACCTTTGCTGACTCTCCTACTCTGTAAATTTTCTTATCCGTTGTAATCTTGATGGTATCCGGCAGGACAGACCCTGTTTCTCCCGAACCGCCGTAAACATAAATCCATTTGGAAGCCTTTGCGCCCGTAGCCGTGTCCTCGGCGCGGAGAAGATACTTGCCGCCCTCCGACGGAGTGAACACTCCCGATGCGCGCCCGCCCGTGAGGGACAGAGTTCCTTTCTCCTTGGGCAGCAGCTCCTCCTGCACGCGGCTCTTGCTCCCGTCGCCTGTTTCGTACTTAACCGCGCGCTCCACAACTCGGAAGAAAGAGAACTTCACACTCTTTGCGGCGGCAGGCTTACCGTCCACGCCCGCAAGCCCGACCGTGAAATTCGTCTTTGCGCCCGGCTCCGCTTCCTGCGGCATAGAAATTCCAAGCATAACCTTCCTCGGATACCAGGGAATCACAGCCGTCTTATACACCCAACGGCCGCCCTCCTCCATAACTCCGCCGCGAAGAGAAATCTCCGCCATCGAAGGCGCGCTCAAACTTCTCACAAGCACCGCGCCCTCGCTCCGTCCGTTCTTATCCAGCTTACCGTCATCCGCAAAGAAACTCACCGGCTGAAACTCAGCCTCCACATCCGTAAACGAAAAGCCCTTCCAATCCTTATGAGCAAACTCCTTCTCGCTCACGGTGAGGCTCACCTCGCGCGGCAAATTCGGCGCGGGGCTCCCGAAGGCATACTTCGCGAAGATGGAATAATCCAGCTCATCCTCGCCTATTATCTGCTTCTGCACCGCCGTGGTCTCCACAAAAAGCCTCGGCGCGGCAAACTCCTCCACATAAAACTCCTTAAAACCCGCCTGATTCAGATCGCCTGCCGAAGAAGTCACCGATGCAGTCCAAGCCCCCGTAGGCGCGTCCTGCGGAATACTTATCACGGCGTTCAAAACTCCCTCGGGAGAGAGCTTCACCGCCTGCTTCTGGTGAATACGCCCCGTGGACGTATATACAGTCAAAAACGCGGGAAAAGGCTTTGGAGCCTTGCCCTTAACATCTCGGAGAACGGCGCGGAAGGGAATCTTCTCACCGGGACGGAAAATATCGCGCGGCATATAGCAAAAAGCCGAATACCCGCGGCTCACCCAAGCCTCGCCCTCCGTATCAATCTCGCTCCGACCGCCGAAAAGCCCGTTATCCAGACGGATAAATGCGACATCACCGCCATTCTTCACAGTCGCGAGAACGGGATTCTCATCGGAATCGAGAGAGACCTCGGCGACTCCCTCCTTATCGCTCTTTCCCTCAGCCACAGGCTGATTTGCCCAGCTCCAGAAAGTGACGGACGCGCCCGACACCGGACGCCCGTCATGAATGGAATTCACGCGAACCACGGCGGAACCCTGACCGCTCTTTACGGTCACGCCCAAATCCGTAACATTTATAACCTGCCTATCCTCCGCCCACTCATTCCCCTCGCCGTCGCTCTGGGCCACCACAAGAAAAACGCCCTTATCCGAACCGATAAGCGGCTTCAAATCAAGCGCGCTCCGCACGGCCTTATTGCGCACGCTCCGCACCTTATAATTCTTATCCGCCTTTATCGCGGAAAGATCCAAAGGATACTCAGCCCACGAACTTCTCATACCGATGGGAATATTATTCTCATAAAGCTTCCAGACAATAACATGCAGACGGTCCAAATTCACCGTCTCAACAGGCAGCAGCAGCCCGGACTCCGGAGTCAGCACACGCCCGGGCGCGGCAAGCTTAACGGCGGCATTCTTCTCCGGAAAAATAAAAGAACGGCTCCATGCAGCGGCAAGAGCCTTGCCCGAAATAGCGGGAAAACCACGGCGCAAAGTGACAGTCACCCTGTCCTGCGGGGCAAAATTACCCGTAATCGCAAGCCCGCGCTCACGCGGCTCCACACTGTAAGCCAACTTGGGCGACACCTCGATAAAAGCGGCCGCACGCGCAAAATCCACAGGCGCGGCAGTCTCTATATAAATCTCACCGTTGCCGATATTCGACAAAGCGTTGGAATCCAAAACACTCATGGCGGAACTCTTGGCGAGCTTCAAAGAAACAGACTTCTCAAGCCCCAAAGGCCCCGACTCCGACGGCAGCCCGCGCTCAAGCTTCAAACGGACGGAATCCGTCTCACCAGCACGAACAGAGACACGCACCTTGCGCGAAACAGGAGACTGAACCACCTTATAATCCAATGCGCGCCCGCCGTTATCCTTAACATCTATATACCCGCGAAGCCTCGAAGGCGAAACAGGCAGAGAAAACTCAAGCTCAAAAACAACCTCCTGAGCCTCCGCATCAAAATTCACCTGACGCGCCCCCGCAAAAGCAAGCGGAGCGGTATGAAACTCAAAACTCTGACGCCCCGTAAAAAGCTTCATATCAACATCGCTCAATCCGGCGCGGACAGACGCGGTGTAAGAAGTGGCGGGAGACAAAAGCCCCGCCTTCGGATAAAAAACAAAAGTCCGCTCGTCACGCCACTTCCCGTTTCCCGCAACAGGCGGAGAAAAAACAAACGGCAGCTCAGAAGCGGAAAGCTCCGCCCCAACCCTATCCGCCGCAACAACAGGCTTCGTAAAGACAGCGACAACCTCCGCCCTCCCCGACACAAGCCCCTCCGGCGAAAAACTCTTTACGGCAAAATCCCGATCCCCAACCGCCGCAACCGCAGCAAAGGCAAGGGCAAAGACAAACAAAAACACCCAAACAGCGACATTCCTGCACCTCATCCCGCTCAACCTCCCAGCATCATAATACTTAGATTATAAATGGAAACGAAAAGTAATAAAGCGCGTAATACTCGGATTTAGAGAACAATAGACAAGGGGCAGGGGCGGTGGGGCGTTGAACAGTGGTTGAACGATGGTTGAACGATTGTTGAACGATTGTTGAACGATTGTTAGGGGCAAGGGCGGTGGGGCGTTGGCAAGGGCAGAGCGCCGGCCTGTAAAAATTGGACACTTGGGGAATATTCTTGTTCTCGAATATTTTGTAAACTGAACAAATTCAAAAGACTACAGTCAAAAAGAAAACTTGCAGTATGTAAAATGTTCTTAAAGCCTTCCCCCTTTGTGGGGAAGGTGGCAGAGCATGCTTTTGCTCTGACGGATGAGGGGTGCTTTTGGGTTTTGGGTTTTGGGTTTTGGGTTTTGGGTTTTGGTAAAGCTACAAAACCTAGACCAAGGTCAAGAGCACCCCTCATCCGTCTGCGGAAGAACCGTCCGCAGCCACCTTCCCCACAAAGGGGGGAAGGCTTTAAGAGCACCGGCCTGTATAAATTGGACACGTCGGGACTATTCTTGTTCTTGAATGTTTTATAAACTTAACAAATTCAAAAAAACTACAGTCGAAAAGAAAACTTGCAGTACTGCAGCGGCTTTGCCCCTTCTCTCCGTCTGCCCGCTATGCCCTGTAGTGCACCCCCTAAAGTAGACATCATAAATAACCAAACTATCTACCTA